>NZ_JBFARL010000069.1:0-36376 GCF_040674655.1 Actinomadura sp. NPDC049753
TCCGGGCACCGAGGGGGGCGTGAGACAGGGCGGTGGCAGGCGTGGACGCCGCCCGGCCCGCCCGGCGCACGCGATGAGAGAGGGAGACGGGTGTCCGACACGCCGGTGCAGACCTCGGCGACGGTTCTGACGGTCCGCCAGGTGCAGGACTACCGCGCGATGACGCTGGTGGCCCCGGCCATCGCCGAACGGTTCAGGCCCGGCCAGTTCGTGGCGCTCGCCGTGGGCGGCGAGCACACGTCCCGCCTGGTGCGCCGGTGCATCGGGGTGCACGAGGTCAAGTCCGACTACGGCGGCACGGTCGAGCTGGTGTTCGCCGACACCGAGCCCGGCACCGCCTGGCTCGCCGGCCGCCGCTCCCGCGACCAGATCGACCTCGTCGGGCCGCTCGGCCGCCCGTTCCGCCTGCCCCGCGACCCCGTCACCTGCCTGCTCGTCGGCGGCGGGCCCGGCGGCGCGGCCGTGTTCGCGCTGGCCGACACGCTGCTGCGGCGCGGCTGCCAGGTGCACTTCGTGCTCGCCGGCGCCTCCGCCCGGCAGGTGTTCGGGTCCCGCATGGCGCAGCGCATCGGCGACAGCTCGGCCGTCGTCACCGAGGACGGGTCGATGGGGGAGAAGGGCGCCGTCCGCGACGTGCTGCCCCGCGTCATCGAGGAGACGGGCGCGGACGTCGTCTACGGCTGCGGCCCCACGGCCCTGCTCCGCTCGGTCACCCAGATCGCCGGCGACTTCGGCCTTCCCTCGCAGGTGTCGGTCGAGGAGTTCCTCCAGCAGACGGGCGCGTGCGGCATCGGCGTGTGCATGACGTGCATGCTCCCCGTCCACGGTGAGGACGGCGTGACCCGCATGGTCCGCGCCTGCGCGGACGGCCCCGTCCTGCGCGGCGACCGCGTCCGCTGGGGCGACCTCGGAACCATCCCGTTCGACGCGCTCGGCGCGCCGCGCGTCCTGAGCGTCTCTGAAGGGGGCTTGCAGTGAGCGATCGGGTCGCGACCACACTCGGGCCTCTGGAACTGCCCAACCCGGTCCTGACGGCCTCCGGGTGCGGCGGGACGGGACGCGAGCTCGCCCAGTTCTTCGACCTCACCCGCCTCGGCGCGTTCGTCACGACGTCGGTGATGGCGCAAGCGCGCGCGGGACGCCCCACACCGCGTGTGACCGAGACCCCGAGCGGCCTCCTGACCGCCATGGGCCTGCCCGGTCCCGGCGTGGAGACCTTCCTGGAACGCGACCTGCCCTGGCTGATCGAGCAGGAGGTCCGCACGATCGTGTCCGTCGCGGGCAGCAGCGTCGAGGAGTACGGCGACCTCGCGCGCCGCCTCCGCAACGTCCCGGGCGTCGCCGCGATCGAGGTCAACGTCGCCTGCCCCAACGTCGAGGACCGCGGCCGCATGTTCGGCTGGCACCCGGCCGCCGCGGCGTCCGTCGTGCGGGCCGTGCGCGCGCACGCCCGGCCGGGCGTCCCCGTCTTCGCCAAGCTCGCCCCCGACGTGACCGACATCGTCACCATCGCGCTCGCGTGCGTCGACGCGGGCGCCGACGGCCTCACCCTGATCAACACCATGGAGGCCATGGCGATCGACCCGCAGACGCTGCGTCCGGCCCTCACGGGCGTGTCCGGCGGCCTGTCCGGGCCCGCGGTGCGGCCCGTCGCGGTCCGCTGCGTCTACCAGGTGCACGCCGCGCTGCCCACCACCCCCGTCATCGGCGTCGGGGGCATCGCCACCGGCCTGGACGCCCTGGAGTTCATCCTCGCCGGGGCCTCCGCCGTCGCCGTCGGCACCGCACTGTTCCACGACCCCCTGGCCGGCCCGCGCGTCCTGCGCGAACTGGAGGAGGCGCTCGCGGCCCGCCGCATCGACCGCCTCGCCGACGCCGTCGGCCTCGCGCACAAGCCCGCCGGGTACGTCCCGCCCCAGGTGCGCCGGCAAGAGCCCGAGAAGGAGAAGCTGTGACCGCCCCCATCGCCGTCGCGCTGGACGCGCCCGACCTGGAGACGGCCGCGCGCTGGGCCACCCTGGTCACGCCGCACGTCTCGACCGTCAAGGTGGGCCTGGAGCTGTACCTGCGGTACGGGCCGGACGTCGTCGCCAGCGTGCGGGGCGCCAGCCGCGTCCAGGTGTTCCTCGACCTCAAGCTGCACGACATCCCCGCCACGGTCCGCGGCGCCGCCCGCGCCGTGGCGCGCCTCAAGCCGGCCTACCTGACCGTGCACGCCGCCGGGGGGCCCGCGATGATCCGCGAGGCGGTGCAGGCCGCCCCCGCCACCAAGATCGCCGCGGTGACGGTCCTGACGTCCCTCAAGGACGCCGATCTCACCGCCGTCGGCCTCGCGGGGCCCGCCCCCGACGCCGTCCGCCGCCTCGCCGTCCTCGCCGTCGAGGCGGGCGCTCAGGCCCTCGTGTGCTCCCCGCAGGAGGCCGCCGCCGTCCGCGCCGAGGTCGGGCCGGACATCACGCTCATCACGCCCGGCGTCCGCCCCGCGGGCTCCGGCCACCAGGACCAGGCCCGCGTCGCCACGCCCGAGGACGCCCTGGCCGCCGGCGCCGACCTGCTGGTCATCGGCCGTCCCATCACCGCCGCCCCCGACCCGGGCGCCGCCGCGGCCGCGATCGCCGCCGCGCTGCGCCGCACGTCCGCCGGCACGGCCTGAACGCGGTTCCGCGGCGATCGGGTCCTGGCGCGGCCCGCGCGGGGACATGCTTCGGCGCGCCATTGGTTCGCGGGCGCGCAGAACCGCTTTGTGGGTGAGTTTTGCGGCACGGGGGAACGCGAATGTGGTTTTAGTCGCATGCGAATGCGAGGACGGGAGTCGCCGCTTTGCGATACGTGCCGAACGGCGAACTCGTTCACGCGGAGGGTCGATTCCGGACCGGGGGGAGTCTCCGGGCGGGACGGCCGGGGTCTCCGCGTCCATGGGGCGCCCTGGCGGCGGGCGGGGGGAGCTGGTGCGGTGCGGGCGTCCTCCGGGCGGAGCGGACGATCTTGGCGGGTGTTGTCGAGGATGACAGTAACGGTGCCCGGGCGACGTGCGGAACGGCGCGGCGTGACGAGTGTCACTCGGTCGGGATCGTTTGTGGGAGGCCCCGCCGCGCCGCCCCGGCGGGGCTCCGGAAGGCGGTGTCGGGACCGTGGCGGCCCGGGCGCCCGGAGGCGCGAAGCGCAGCGGCGGAGCGGTGCTGGGTGCCACATATGCGGTCAGAACGGGCGGTTTTTCACGATCATGCGAAAGTCCCAGCAAGGCAAGGGGATGCGGCGCCGAGGGGTCCGAGTTGGGTACACTGTGTATTCAGGACACTCCGAGGAGTGATTTTCGTGAATTTGTGGCGGGCTAAACGGCACTTCACGTTGCCTTATGGGTGGTGAACTCGCTAGTTTCCCAACCCGTCCGACTCCGTCGAGTGGAAACCTGAGGTGACCCGGCGTGGCTCTTCCGCCCCTAACCCCCGAACAGCGCGCCGCAGCCTTGGAGAAGGCTGCCAAGGCTCGCAAGGAGCGGGCCGAGGTTAAGAACAAGCTGAAGCACGGGGGAACCTCGCTCGCCGAGGTTCTCAAGGATGGTCAGTCCGACGACGTCATCGGAAAGATGAAGGTGTCGGCCCTTCTGGAATCGCTGCCCGGTGTGGGCAAGGTCCGTGCGAAGCAGATCATGGAGCGCCTGGGCATCGCCGAGTCCCGCCGTGTGCGGGGCCTCGGCGCCAACCAGCGCGCATCCCTGGAGCGTGAGTTCGGCGGAAGTGCGAACCGCTGACGCGCGACTCACGGGCGGGCGCGGCGGCCAGGCCGCCGCGGCCGGCTCGGGGCGACCCGCAGACGGCACCATCCCGCCCGGCTCCGGCGCACCCATCGCTGCGCCGGAAGGCTCCATGCCGCATGGCCCGCTCGCGCGGCGGCTGACGGTCCTGTCCGGACCGTCGGGCGTCGGCAAGAGCACGGTCGTCGCCGAGATCCGGCGCTCACACCCCCGGGTGTGGCTGTCGGTCTCGGTGACCACCCGGGCTCCCCGCCCGGGTGAGACCGACGGCGTGCAGTACTTCTTCGTCGACGACGCCGGTTTCGACCGGCTCGTCGCCGAGGGGCAGCTCCTCGAATGGGCCGAGTTCGCGGGCAACCGCTACGGCACCCCCCGCCGGCCCGTCGAGGAACGCCTCGCCCGCGGCGAGCCGGTGCTGCTGGAGATCGACCTCCAGGGCGCCCGGCAGGTCCGCCGCTCCATGTCCGAGGCCCGCCTGGTGTTCCTCGCGCCCCCCAGCTGGGAGGAGCTCGTCCGCCGCCTCACCGGGCGCGGCACCGAGCCCCCCGAGGTCATCGAGCGCCGCCTCGACGCGGCCCGCGTCGAACTCGCCGCCGAGAAGGAGTTCGACGTCACGCTCGTCAACACGTCCGTGCAGGACGTGTGCGACGAGCTGCTAGCCTTGATGGCTGACCAGTAGCCTGTTCAACCTACGGAAGGCCACCGAGTGGCAGTCAGCAACGAGGGCATCACCAACCCCTCGATCGACGAGCTCCTTGAGGTCGTCGACACCAAGTACGGCCTCGTGAGCATCGCGGCCAAGCGCGCCCGGCAGATCAACGCCTACTACGCCCAGCTGGGCGAGGGCCTGCTGGAGTACGTCGGCCCGCTCGTCGAGACGCAGGTCCAGGAGAAGCCGCTGTCGATCGCGCTCCGCGAGACGCGCGAAGGCCTCCTGAACGCCGAGCCCATCGAGGGCTGAGGCTCCCGAGGCGGCCGGCTCCGCTCGCCGGCCCGGGGTCGCCGTCTCCGGCGGCCGCGTCCGCGGCGCCTTCCGGGGGCATCCCCGGATCCGGTGCGGATACGCGTACCCCGGGGAGAGAGCGGGCGGCGCCTGATGGGATCGTGGGCGACATGACCTCCCCCAAGCCGCGCGTCGTGCTCGGAGTGAGCGCGGGCATCGCCGCGTACAAGGCGTGCGAGCTGCTCCGGCGGCTCACCGAGTCCGGCCACGACGTCACCGTCGTGCCGACCGCGGACGCGCTCCGCTTCGTCGGAGAGCCCACCTGGGCCGCGCTGTCCGGCAAGCCGGTGTCCCCGCGGGTCTGGGACGGCGTCGCCGAGGTCCCGCACGTCCGGCTCGGTCAGCAGGCCGACCTGGTGTTCGTCGCACCGGCCACCGCGGACCTGCTCGCCAAGGCGGCCCACGGCCTGGCCGACGACCTGCTGACCAACACCCTGCTCACCGCCCGCTGCCCCGTCGTGTTCGCGCCCGCGATGCACACCGAGATGTGGCAGCACCCGGCCACGCAGGCCAACGTGGCGACCCTGCGGGAGCGCGGCGCCGTCGTCGTCGAGCCCGCGTCCGGGCGCCTCACCGGCAAGGACACCGGGCCCGGCCGGCTGCCCGACCCCGCCGAGCTGTTCGAGGTCGCCCGGCACGTGCTGGCCCGCGGCGCCGACGGGCGCGACCTCGCCGGACGGCACGTGGTGGTCTCCGCCGGGGGCACCCGGGAGGCCATCGACCCCGTCCGCTTCATCGGGAACCGCTCGTCCGGCCTGCAGGGCTACGCGCTCGCCCGGACCGCCGCGGCGCGCGGCGCCAGGGTGACGCTCGTCTCGGCGAACGTCGCCCTGCCCGACCCGGCGGGCGCCGAGACCGTCGCCGTCGGATCGGCCGAGGAGATGCGCGAGGCGGTCGTGGCGGCCGCCGGATCGGCCGACGCGGTCGTCATGGCCGCCGCCGTCGCCGACTTCCGCCCGGCCGACTACCGCGGCTCCAAGATCAAGAAGGCGGAGGGGGCGGAGCCCGAGCCGATCCGGCTCGTCAAGAACCCCGACATCCTGGCCGAGCTCGGCAGGATCCGGCGGCCCGGCCAGGTCGTCGTGGGCTTCGCGGCCGAGACCGACGACGTCCTCGCCAACGGCCAGGCCAAGCTCGCCCGCAAGGGCAGCGACCTTCTCGTCGTCAACCAGGTCGGCGAGAACCTGACCTTCGGCCGCCCCGACAACGCCGCGGTCATCCTCGGCGCCGACGGGTCGCGGACCGAAGTGCCCCGCGGGGCCAAGGAGGCGCTCGCCGAGGTCGTGTGGGACCTCGTCGCCGCCCGGTTGGAGCGCACGCCGTCCGGCGCGCGTCCGGGCGGAGGGCGCTGATCCCGCTAGACTTCTGGTCCTAACATCGTGGGGAACCCATGGCGGGGGGCGGCGTCCCTCGCCGAACTCGACAAAGAATCCGTTCTGCGACGTCAGTCAGCAGCCGCTGCAAGGAGTTCACGTACGTGTCTCGCCGCCTGTTCACCTCCGAGTCGGTGACCGAAGGTCACCCGGACAAGATCGCGGACCAGATCAGCGACGCGATCCTCGACTCGATGCTCAAGGACGACCCCAAGAGCCGGGTCGCCGTCGAGACGATGATCACGACGGGTCAGGTGCATGTGGCCGGTGAGGTCACCACCGAGACCTATGTGGACATCCCGGGCGTGATCCGGGAGAAGATCCTGGAGATCGGCTACGACTCGTCCAAGAAGGGCTTCGACGGCCACTCCTGCGGCGTGTCGGTGTCCATCGGCGCGCAGTCGCCCGACATCGCGCAGGGCGTGGACGACGCCTACGAGTCCCGCGAGGGCGAGGGCGTCGACGACCTGGACCGGCAGGGCGCCGGCGACCAGGGCCTGATGTTCGGCTACGCCACCAACGAGACCCCCGAGCTGATGCCGCTGCCGATCACGCTGGCGCACCGGCTCGCCCGGCGCCTGTCGGCGGTCCGCAAGAGCGGCGACGTGCCCTACCTGCGCCCCGACGGCAAGACCCAGGTCACCATCGAGTACGACGGCGACCGCGGCGTCCGCCTCGACACCGTCGTGGTGTCCAGCCAGCACGCTCCCGACATCGACCTGAAGGAGCTGCTCGCCCCGGACGTCAAGGAGCACGTCGTCGACCCGGTGCTCGCCGAGTTCGAGCTCGACACCGAGAACTACCGGCTGCTGGTGAACCCCACCGGCCGCTTCGAGATCGGCGGCCCGATGGGCGACGCCGGCCTCACCGGCCGCAAGATCATCGTGGACACCTACGGCGGGATGGCCCGCCACGGCGGCGGCGCGTTCTCCGGCAAGGACCCGTCCAAGGTGGACCGCTCCGCCGCGTACGCGATGCGCTGGGTCGCCAAGAACATCGTCGCCGCGCAGCTCGCCGACCGCGCCGAGGTGCAGGTCGCCTACGCGATCGGCAAGGCCCACCCGGTCGGGGTGTTCGTGGAGACGTTCGGCACCGAGAAGGTCGCCCCCGAGAAGATCGAGAAGGCCATCGGGGACGTCTTCGACCTGCGCCCGGCCGCGATCGTCCGCGACCTGGACCTGCTCCGACCGATCTACTCGCAGACGGCCGCATACGGCCACTTCGGCCGCGAGGAGCCCGACTTCTCCTGGGAGTCGACCGACCGCGCCAAGGACCTGGCCTCCGCCGCCGGCCTGTAACCGGTCTTCCGCGAAGAAGGGCCCTGGGGATGCCCCGGGGCCCTTCTTCGCGCGCCTGTGCTGTGTCCGTGTCCTCGCGCGACTGAGCCTTCCTGCGTCGTCGCGCTTCCGGCGCCTTCTGCCCGGCGTGACCGGCCGGGAGGTTTCTGCGCGCACGGCGGGCGCCTGCCCCAGTGCGGCCTGGTGTCGCGGGGAAGCGGTGCGGATGGTCGTGACGGGTCAGCGGGCGCAGTGGTTGCCGCGGTGCAGGCCGTAGCGGGCGGCGATGGTGTAGCGGCCGGGGGTGCGCGCCTCCAGCCGGACGAACTCGCCCGCGCGCGCCAGGCAGGCGTTCCCGCCCGTCGCGCTCAGCCACGGGGACCAGGAGACGCGCAGCAGGACCGACCCGGGCGAGGGCACGTCGACGACCAGCTCGCCGGAGTTGAGGTTCCTGACGAACGCGGGCGGGTCGACCAGCGGCGTGGGGCTCGCCACGCGGTACAGCCGCCAGTGCTCGTCCCGCCAGATCTCCGTCAGGTACGGCTGGCCGCCTTCGACGAGTGCGGCCTCCTCCTGCGCCGACCAGTCGACCTCCTGCTCGGGCAGGACGACGTACTGGACGGCCCACTTGTGCAGCCAGTCGCGGTACGAGGCGGGCGTCAGCGCGCCCTTCTCGTAGAACAGCTCGTGGCGTTCGGCGTCGACCTGGCGGTTCCAGCCGCGGGCGAGCGCGAAGTGGCGGCTGAGGCCGGAGGACTCCCAGTGGGAGCGCAGCGGGACGACCTCGATGCGCGCGTCGTCCGCGCCGACGGCGCCCAGCTCGGCGACGAGGCCGCGGGCGTGGTCGGCGGCGGCGGCCGCGGGCTCGGTGTGGATGAGGTCGTCGACGGGCTTCACGACCTGCCAGGACGCCGTCACGATGAACGCCAGCGACAGCACGGCGATCCGCAGCCGTCCGTGGGCGCGCGCGACCGCCGACAGCAGGAACATGCCGCCGAACAGCAGCGAGAGGCGTTCGACGTTGCTGCCGATGGGGGAGGGGATCAGCCAGGTCAGCAGGATCCCGGCCAGGTAGACGGCGGCGCCGGTCCGCACGAACCTCCAGCTCTTCGGCGCGCAGAACAGGATCGCGGCGACGCTGGTGACGGCGGGCAGCACGATCGCGTCCAGGGAGATCGGCTGGACGCCGCTGAACGGGAAGAGCAGGCTGGTGGTGCCGACCACGACGGGCAGGCCCACGGCGACGCAGACGCCGGCGCGGCGGCGTCCGGTCAGGAAGAGCGCGGCGGCCAGCACCAGCAGGAACAGGCCGGCGACGGGGCTCGCGAGCGAGGCCAGCAGGCTCAGCACGACCATCGCCGCGGCGCGCAGGGCGGGCGTGCCGCGCGGGGTGAACGCCACGATGGTCGCCATGAGCGCGAACATCAGTCCGAGGCCGAACGTGACGCGGCCGGAGGCGGCGTTGCAGGTGAGCGCGAAGGCGGCCCAGAGGGAGGCGGGCAGCGCGACCGGGGCCCGGAACTGCTTGAGCAGGTACGCGGTGAGCGTGGCGGAGATCGTGCCCGTGATCACCGCGACCGTGCGGATGCCGAACAGCGCCATCAGGTACGGCGACATGAGGCTGTAGGAGGCGGGGTGCATCCCGCCGTACCAGGCGAAGCTGTAGGCCGCGCCGGGGTGCTTCCAGGCGAAGTCCGTCCACGCGGCCTGCGCGGCGAGGTCGCCGCCCTCGGTCGCGAGGAACAGCCCCCACACCAGGTGCAGGACGGCGGCGGCCAGCGTGGCGGCGACCACGGGGTGGCGCGCCCGCTTCTTCCACCGGGAGGCGGCCGCGGGGCTTGGGGAACGGCGTGACACCCCGTTGCTGGCCGGGGAGTCCGTCCGCTCATGGGCATGAGCTGTGGTCACATCGCCTGCAGGGCTCGTCGGACGGCGAGGGTGCGGACGGCGTCGGGCAATGGGCCGGAGGACGCGCACCCGTTCAAACGGACCAACCCTAGCGTGCGACTCCGGGTGTCGGATCGATCTGGTAGGACGGGGACGTGACGAAGGACGGCGGGGGAACGGACCTGATCCCGGGGCTGGACGCCCTTCCGGGCGCGGCCGCCCCCGAGCCGGGCAGGTCCGGGAGGCCCGCCGCGCCGGGGAAGAAGGCCCCGGGGAAGAAGGGGGCGCGCCGCCCGGCCGTGGAGCTGCCCGTCGCGCGGATCGCGGTCGACATGCCGCTCCCGCACCTGGACCGCCCCTTCGACTACCTGGTCCCCGCCGAGCTGGACGCCAAGGCGGTGCCCGGCTGCCGCGTGCGGGTGCGCTTCGCGGGCCAGCTCGTCGACGGCCTCCTCCTGGAGCGGGTCGCCGAGAGCGGCCACGGCGGCAAGCTGCTGTTCCTGGAGAGGGTGACCTCGCCCGAGCCCGTCCTGGCCCCGGAGATCGTCACGCTGGTGCGGGAGGTGGCCGACCGCTACGCGGGCACGTTCGCGGACGTCCTGCGGCTCGCCGTCCCTCCCCGGCACGCCCGCGTCGAAGCCGAGCCCGTGGAGGAGCGCGCCCCAGCACTGCCCGGGGCGCCCGATGCCGGCGTGTGGCGGGAGTACCCGGCGGGGGAGTCCTTCGTGAACGCGCTGGCCGCGGGGAGGGCGCCGCGGGCCGTGTGGAGCGCGCTGCCCGGCCCCGACTGGACGGCCGCCATCGCCCGCGCGGTCGCCGCCACGTTGAGCGGCGGGCGCGGCGCGCTCGTCGTCGCCGCGGACGGGCGTGACGTGGCGCGCGTCGACGCGGCGCTGGAGGCGGAGCTGGGGGAGGGGCTGCACGTCGCCCTGACGGCGGAACTGGGCCCCGCGGAGCGCTACCGGAGGTGGCTCGCCGTCCGGCGCGGCAAGGCGCGGGCGGTCGTCGGCACCCGCGCCGCCATGTTCGCGCCCGTCGCCGACCTGGGGCTGGTCGTGCTGTGGGACGACGGCGACGACGTCCACGCCGAGCCGCACGCGCCGTATCCGCATCCCCGCGACGTGCTCGCCCTGCGCGCGCACCGGTCGGGGGCCGGCGCCCTGATCGGCGGGTTCACCCGGACGACCGACGCGACGCAGCTCGTGGAGACCGGCTGGGCCCACGCGCTCGCCGCCGACCGGAACCGCGTCCGGGCGAGGATGCCGCGCGTCCGCTACGTGGGGGAGGACGGGCAACTCGCCCGGGACGCCGCCGCCCGCACCGCGCGCCTGCCGAACATCGCCTTCGAGGCGGCCCGGCAGGCGCTGGAGAGCGGGCCCGTCCTCGTCCAGGTGCCGAGGCGCGGGTACGTCCCCGGCATCGCCTGCGGGAGGTGCCGCACCCCGGCGCGCTGCCAGACCTGCCAGGGGCCGCTGGCGCTCGCCTCGTCGCACGCGGCCCCCTACTGCGGCTGGTGCGGCCACATCGCGGGCGACTGGCACTGCCCCGAATGCGGCTTCTTCCAGGTGCGCGCCGTCGTGGTGGGCGCCAAACGCACGGCGGAGGAACTCGGCCGCGCGTTCCCCGGCGTGCCCGTGCGTACCTCGGGGCGGGAGGCCGTCCTCGACCGGGTCGGTCCGGAACGGGCTCTCGTGGTGGCGACGCCCGGGGCCGAGCCTCCGGCGGAGAGCGGATACCTGGCCGCGCTGCTGCTGGACGGCTGGGTCCTCCTCGGCCGGCCGGACCTGCGCGCCGGCGAGGAGACGCTGAGGCGCTGGATGAACGCGGCGTCGCTCGTCCGCCCGCAGGGCCCGGTGATCGTGGCGGCCGAGGGGGCGCTGCCCGCGGTCCAGGCCCTCGTGCGCTGGGATCCGGTCACGTACGCGGAGCGGGAACTCGCCGAGCGCAGGGAAGTAGGGTTCCCGCCCGCCGCGCGCATGGCGTCGCTCACCGCGTCCCCGGCCGCCATACGGGAGCTTCTGGCCGACACCCGGTTGCCCGATGGCGCGGAGGTCCTCGGCCCCGTTCCCGTCCCGCAGGCGGGCGCGGAGGCCCAAGACAAGGAACGCGCACTGATACGAGTCCCCCGCGCCGCGGGAAACGCCCTGGCGCGCGCGCTGAAGGAAGCCCAGGGCGTGCGCAGCGCGCGCAAGGCGACGGAGACCGTACGCGTCCAGATCGACCCCCTGGAACTGATCTGACCGTGTCGAACAGAATCACCGTGGGAACTCGACCGGCGCCGTGGAGGTCAACCGACCCCGGGGAACGCGGCTGACCAATAGGGTTCTGGCGTGGCCGACAACTGGGTGGAGACCACCGCGGGCGACCTGCGGCGGTGGTCGGACGAACGCGGCGAGGCGCTTGACGAGCAGGGTGTCCGCATCCTGCTCGACCTGGCGCGGGAGGAGATGGGTCTCGCGGGCCCGGAGGCGCTGGAGCCGCGGCACGTCCGCGAGCTGCTCCTGGAGGTCTTCCCCGAGTCCGTGGTCGCCGGGCGCGACGACGTCCCCACCATCCTGGACGCGCTCCGCCGGGTCGTCGCCTACCTGCGCGACACCGGCGCCGTCCCCGCCGCGGCCGCCGACGGGCTGGCGGCGGAGATCGACCGGACCGGCCCCGAGTTCGCCGAGGTCGTCGCCGCCGTCGACAGCGAGGAGCGGCAGGCGGCGGCCGAGGTCGTCGCCGGGCTGATGCAGGCCGACGGGATCGACCTGGACGACCGCGACGCCGTCGACGCGTGGATGCGCGACTTCGAGGCGCTCCCGGAGGAGGAGCGCTTCGCCCGCACCGAGGAGTACCTGCGGCAGGCGGGGGAGCTGGTGGTCCCGCCCGTCCGGCTGGCGCCGCAGGCCGAGGTCGCGGACGCGGCGCGGCGGTCGGGCCTCACCGGGGCGGTCCTGGCCCTGGCCCGCTGGACGGGCGAGCGCCCGCTGACCGAGCACGGCATGCTCACCGAGCCCGACGCCGAGGCCGCGCGCCGCGCCCTCGGCCTCGACGCGCCGCGGCGCCACGGGCGGCTGGAGGACGACGGCGCGCTGGAGCGGCTGTGGTGGGCCGCCGTCGAGGCGAAGGTGATCGGCGCCGGGGACGGCCGCGCCGCCCCGGGCCCCGCCCTGCCGGGCCTCGAGTCGGGCGACGACGCGGCCCTGCTCACCGCCTGGCTGCCGCTGTTCGACGCGGTCGTCGTGCCCGGCCACGACTACGCCGACGGCCTGGACGCGGTCGAACTCGTCCAGAACGAGCTGACCGGCGTCCTCATCCACCTGTACGAGCAGGAGGAGCCGTCCGGGCCCGAGGACCTCGCCGAGGCGCTGCTGGGCCACATCGAGGAGGCCTATGACCTCAGCGACGCCGACTCGATGCACGCGCTCGTGGAGGACGCCCTCGCCCTGGAGCTGGCGGCCCTGGAGGACTGGGGCGTCATCGAGGCGTCCGGCGCGGGACGCGCGCTGACGCCGCTCGGGGTGTGGGCCGTGCGGGAGCTGCTCCTCGCAGACGGGTTCACCGCCCCGGTCATCGGCGAACTGGCCGGCGCCCGCGCGTCCGAGCTCGTCGCGGGGCTCACCTGGTACCGGCCGGAGGCCGCCGACGAGGAGATCGACGGCTGGCTGGCGTCCCACGACTCCAAGGACGCCGCCGCCGATCTGCTGGACGTCATGCGGACCGGCGGCCCCGGCGCCCGCAACCTCGCCGCCGCCGTCCTGCACCGCGTCGGTCCCGAGGCCGCCGCGGTGGTCCGCGCCGCGCAGGAGCACCCGCTCGTGGCGCCCTACGCCGCGATGTGGCTGAACGCTGCGGGCGACCCGGCGGGGCGCGAACTGGCCCGCGAGGAGTACCTCTGGGTGTTCGTCGACACGGTGGCCGGGATGATGGAGACCGCCGAGCCGGAGGAGGCGGTCGCGGCGGCGCTGGTCGACGCGCCGCCCGGGGCGGAGATGAAGACCATGGTGGACGAGCTCTGGCGCACCCACCACCCCGGTGTGGCCGACGTCCTGGAGGCCCTGGGCGCCCACCACCCCGACAAGGCGACGGCCAAGGCCGCCCGCACCGCCGCCTACAAGGCGCGGTCGGCGCGCCAGAGCGCGCACCGCGGTGTGTGAACGGAGCGCGCACCGCGGTGTGTGAACATGGCGTGAATGGTCCGGGCCCGCGCCTCCGTAGACTTGAGGGCGCGTCCCAGTGGACCGGTGGCACCCGCAGCGATCGGGTGGCACTCGCAGTGATCAGCGACATTCGCAGGAAACGGAGTCCCCGTTGGCCGTCAAGCCCATCCGCCTCTTCGGCGACCCCGTGCTGCGCACGCCCGCGGAGCCGGTGAAGGACTTCGACAAGGAGCTGCGCCAGCTCGTCAAGGACCTCACCGACACGATGATCGACGCCCCCGGGGCGGGCCTGGCGGCCCCCCAGCTCGGCGTCGGGCTGCGCGTCTTCACCTACTACGTCGACGACCGCCTCGGGCACGTGGTCAACCCGACGCTCGACCTGTCGGACGAGCAGGAGACCGACGACGAGGGCTGCCTCTCCCTGCCCGGCCTCGCGTTCCCCACGCCCCGCTCCGTCGGGGTGGTGGCGAAGGGCTTCAACATGCACGGGGAGCCCATCACGCTGGAGGGCACCGACCTGCTGGCCCGCTGCGTCCAGCACGAGACCGACCACCTCGACGGGATCATCTTCATCGACCGGATGGACCCGGAGCAGCGCAAGGCCGCGATGAAGGCGATCCGGGAGGCCGAGTGGTTCGGCGAGCCGGCCCCCGTCGTGAAGGAGTCGCCGCACCGCACCCTCGGGAAGGCGATCTAGATGCGGCTGGTCTTCGCCGGGACGCCCGAGACGGCGCTTCCGGCCCTGACGGCCCTTCTGGGGTCGTCGCACGAGGTCGCCGCGGTCGTGACCCGGCCCGACGGGCGTTCGGGGCGGGGGAGGCGCCTGAGCGCCAGCCCGGTCGCCTCGCTCGCCGCCGAGGCCGGGGTCGAGGTGCTCAAGCCCGCGAAGGCCCGCGACCCCGAGTTCCTCGACCGGCTCCGGGAGATCGCGCCGGACTGCTGCCCGGTGGTCGCCTACGGCGCGCTGCTGCCCCCCGAGGCCCTGGACATCCCCCGGCACGGCTGGGTGAACCTGCACTTCTCGCTGCTGCCCGCGTGGCGCGGGGCCGCCCCCGTGCAGCGCGCGATCCTGCACGGCGACGACGTGACCGGCGCGGCCACGTTCCAGATCGAGGAGGGCCTGGACACCGGCCCGGTCTACGGCGTGCTCACCGAGCCGATCCGGCCGGACGACACCGCCGGCGACCTGCTGGGACGGCTGGCCGTCGCCGGTGCGGACCTGCTGCTGGACACCATGAACGGCATCGAGGCGGGCGTCCTGGAGCCCCGGCCCCAGCCGACCGAGGGGGTGTCCCACGCGGCGAAGCTGACGCCCGAGGACGGCCGCGTCGACTGGAAGAGCCCGGCCCTGCACATCGACCGCCTCATCCGCGCCTGCACCCCGGCGCCGGGCGCGTGGACGAACTTCCGCGACACCCGGGTCAAGCTCGGCCCGGTCCGCCCGGCGCCGGACGCCGCCGAGCTGGCGCCCGGCGCGCTCAGCGCGGGCAAGAGCGAGGTGCTGGTCGGCACGGCCACGCATCCCGTCGCGCTCGGCGAGGTGCAGCCGCAGGGCAAGCGCCCCATGGCCGCCGCCGACTGGGCCCGCGGTCTCGACCTCACCGGCAAGGACGCCCTGCACTGATGCCTCCCGCCCGCAACCGCCGACGCGCCCCGACCACCCGCCCGGGCGGTCCCCGCAAGACGGGCCGCCCCCAGGACCTCGTCCGCCGCACCGCGTTCGACGTGATCCGGGCGGTGGAGACCCGCGACGCCTACGCGAACCTCCTGCTTCCCGCGCGCCTGCGCGACCGCGGCCTGACCGGACGCGACGCCGCCCTCGCCACCGAGCTGACGTACGGGACCCTGCGCGGCAGGGGCACCTACGACGCGGTGCTCGCTCTGTGCAGCGACCGCGAACTGCGCCGTGTCGACGCGCCCCTCCTGGACGTCCTGCGCCTGGGCGCCCACCAGGTCCTCGGCACCCGCATCCCGCCGCACGCGGCCGTGGCGACGACCGTGGAGCTGGCCCGCTCGGTCTCCGGCCCGGGCCAGGCCAAGTTCGCCAACGCCGTGCTCCGCAAGGTCGCCATGCGCGACATGGACGCCTGGCTGCGGATCGTGGCGCCCGCCGACGCCGACGCCACGACGCGCCTGTCGATCGCCCACAGCCACCCGAAATGGATCGTGTCCGCCATGCGGGACGCGGTCGGCGCGGCCGAGATCGACGAACTCCTGGCGGCCGACAACGCCCGCCCCCTCGTGACACTGGTCGCGCGGCCCGGCAGGGCGACCCTCGAAGAGCTGTACGACGCGGGCGCGGAGCCCGCCCCCTACTCGCCCTACGGCGCCGTCCTGGCGGAGGGCGACCCGGCGGGCATCGGCGCCGTCCGCGATGGGCGCGCAGCCGTCCAGGACGAGGCCAGCCAGATGGTCGCCCTGGCGCTGGCCGAAGCCCCCCTGGACGGCCCTGACGCGCGCTGGGCCGACCTCTGCGCGGGTCCCGGGGGCAAGGCCGGGCTCCTGTCGGCTCTCGCCTCCCAGCGCGACGCCCGGCTCCTCGCCGCGGACGTCCAGCCGCACCGCGCCGGGCTCGTCCGGCGCGCGGTCGACGACCGCGCGGGTGTGGTCGCCGCCGACGGCACCGCTCCCGCGTGGCGCCCGGCCTCGTTCGACCGCGTCATGGTGGACGCCCCGTGCACCGGCCTGGGCGCGCTCCGGCGCCGCCCTGAGGCGCGCTGGCGCCGGGGCCCCGAGTCGGTCGCCGAACTCGGGCCGCTCCAGCGGAAGCTGCTCGCCACGGCGCTGAACTCCGTCCGCCCCGGCGGAGTGGTCGCCTACGTCACCTGCTCGCCGCACCTCGCGGAGACCCGCGTGGTGGTGGACGACGTCCTGCGCAAGCGGGATGACGTCGAACGGCTCGACGCGCCCGGCGTCCTGGCGGCGATCGCCCCCGGCCTCACCGGGCTCGGGGACGGCCCGTACGCCCAGTTCTGGCCGCATCGCCACGGCACGGACGCGATGTTCCTGGCGCTGCTCCGCCGCACCTGACCGCCGCACCCGATCTCTGGGGGGAGGCCCGTGCTGACCGGCTTCATGGTGTTCATGTCGTATCTCGGCAGCGCGGCCTTCTACGTCCCGCTGCTCCTGGCGCTGTTCTGGTGCGTGGCGCCGCGTCTGGCAGCGCGGGCCGCCGTCGTGCTGCTGGTCGGCGCGGCCGTCAACGCGCTCCTCAAGCTGGTCTTCCACGCGCCTCGCCCCTACTGGACCGACCCGAACATCCAGGGCAGGCAGTCGCTGTCGTCGTTCGGGATGCCGTCCGGCCACGCCCAGAACAGCGTCGCGGGCTGGGGCTTCTTCGCGGCCCAGACCAGGCGGTGGTACCTCTGGGCGGGCGCCGCCATCGTGATCTTCCTGATCGGAGTGTCCCGCGTCTATCTGGGCGTCCACTCGACAGGGCAGGTGCTGGCGGGCTGGGGCGTCGGCCTGGCCGTCCTGGTCGCCGCCCTCGGGCTGGAGCCCGTCGCCGTCCCGTGGTGGCGGCGGCGGCATCTGGCCGTGCAGCTCGCGCTCTCCCTGGCGGTCTCCCTGCTGATGCTCGCGGCGGCCTGGGGTGCGGCGCGGCCGCTGCGGGACTGGCAGTGGCCTCATGCGTGGGCGGAAGCCGTCAGGGCGGCCGGAGGCGTCGCCGAGCCCGTCACGCTGACCGATTCGGCCCAGGCGTCCGGCGCTCTCTGCGGCCTCCTGATGGGCCTGTCTCTGGTCGCCTGGCGCGGCTGGTTCGATCCGGGCGGCAGGGCCTGGCAGCGCCTGGCGCGGCTCCCGCTGGGCCTCGCGGGGGCGGCGGTCATCGCCTTCTTCGAGGGGGCGAACCTGGTCCAGGCGTTCGTCGTCCAGGCGCTGCTCGTGCTGTGGGTGACGGCGGGCGCGCCGGAGGCCTTCGTCCGCCTGCGCCTGGCGGCCCGTCCCACCCCGGGCCTCCCCCGGGCGGGTGACGATCGGGCGCGGCTGCGCCAATAGACTCGGGGCATCATGGCTCCTCAGATCGCACCCAGCATCCTGTCCGCCGACTTCGCCCGCCTGGCCGAGGACGTCGCGCGCATCGCCGACTCCGCCGACTGGGTCCACGTCGACGTGATGGACAACCACTTCGTCCCGAACCTCACCCTGGGACTGCCCATCGTGCAGGCGCTGCTCAGGGACAGCGCCCTGCCCCTCGACTGCCACCTGATGATCGAGGACCCGGACCGCTGGGCGCCGCAGTACGCCGAGGCCGGAGCCGGGAGCGTCACCATCCACGCCGAGGCGGCGAAGGCGCCCATCCGCACCCTGCGGGCCATCCGCGCCGCGGGCGCCCGCGCGGGGCTGGGCGTCAACCCGGCCACCCCGGTGGACGGCTTCGAGGACCTCCTCGGCGAGATCGACATGCTGCTGCTGATGACCGTGGAGCCCGGCTTCGGCGGCCAGAAGTTCCTGGACGTCGTCCTGCCGAAGGTCCGCCGCGCGCGGGAGCTCATCAAGGGCCGCGACCTCCCGGTCTGGCTCCAGGTGGACGGCGGCGTCAGCGCCGAGACGATCGAGCGGTGCGCGGAGGCGGGCGCCGACGTGTTCGTCGCCGGCAGCGCCGTCTACGGGGCCGACGACCCGGCCGAGGCCGTCCGCAGGCTCCGCGCCCAGGCCGAAGAGGCGACGGCCAAGGCGGACTGGTGAAAGGTCCCGCGGAGCGGGCGGGGGGTGTGGGGGGTCGTCCCCCCACGATCACACTCTCTTGTGCCGCCGTCCTGTTCGACGTGGACGGCACCCTCGTCGACTCGACGCCCCTGGTCGAACGCGCCGGCCGTGAATGGGCCGCGGAGTACGGCATCGACCCGGACGTGTTCATGGCGGGCGCCCACGGCCGCCGCACGAGCGACCGTGTGGCCGAGTTCCTGCCGGCCGAACAGGTCCGCGAGGCCACCGCGCGCCTGGACGCCATGGAGGCGACCAGCACCGACGGCATCGTCGCCCTGCCGGGCGTCCTGGAACTGCTGGCGGACATGGGCGGCCTGCCCCACGCCTTCGTGACGTCCATGGACCGGGCACAGCTCAAGGTGCGCACCGGAGTGGCCGGCGTCCCCTCCCCGCCCGTCGTGGTGACCGCCGAGGACGTTCCGGACGGCAAGCCCGACCCGTCCGGCTACCTGCGGGCGGCCCGCCTCCTGGGCGTGGACCCGTCCGCCTGCGTGGTCGTGGAGGACGCCCCCGCCGGGATCGCCGCGGGCCGCGCGGCGGGGGCCACGGTCGTCGCGCTGGTCACCAGCCACCCGGAGGAGTCCCTGGCCGAGGCCCACCACGTCGTCCGGGACCTGAGCCGCGTGAGGGCCACCCCGACCGGCCTGCGCCTCGACCTCGGCTGAGCGGCCGGGGCTCAGCCGCTGGTGGTAGACGCGCAGCTTCGGGTGGAGCGCGTTGATGGACACGCACGCCTGGAAGAGCCCGGACACGAACGCCTTGGCGTCCTCGGAGGGGTCCCAGCCGCGGTCCAGTTCGTCCACGAGCACCACCACGCGCTGGTTGTCCAGCACCTTGCGCAGCGCCGGCAGTGGAGTGGGCGAACCGGCCCGGGCCCGCGCGGTGGAGTTGTGGCGATGGCCACAGGGGCGGGAATGGGAATGCGTGGCACACTGGTTGGCAAAGCATGAACGCGTGCTCCGGGGTCGGTGAAATTCCGAACCGGCGGTGACAGTCCGCGACCCGGCCGAAGCCATCGGCCGGTTGACCCGGTGGAACTCCGGGACCGACGGTGAAAGTCCGGATGGGAGGCAGCGCGCGGTACACCCCTGGCCAGGGGTGTATTCGGACGCACGTACGTCCCCCGGAGCCACTGATCTAGGAGGCCCGGGAGATGTTCACCGGCATCGTCGAGGAGCTCGGCGAGATCGTGGCGATCGACCCCCAGGGGGACTCGGTCGCGCTCGCGGTCCGCGGGCCGCTGGTCGTCCAGGACGCCGTGCACGGCGCGTCGATCGCCGTCAACGGCGTCTGTCTCACCGTGGTGGACGTCAAAGGCGAGGTCTTCACCGCCGACGTCATCAAGGAGACGCTCGACAAGTCCAGCCTGGGCGCGCTGGAACCGGGCTCCAAGGTCAACCTGGAACGCCCCGTGCGGCTGTCGGACCGGCTCGGCGGCCACCTCGTCCAGGGCCACGTCGACGGCGTCGGCGCGATCATCTCCCGCGAGCCGGGGGAGCGGTGGGACGTGGTGACGGTGTCCCTGCCCGCCGAGCTGAGCCGCTACCTGGTCGACAAGGGCTCGATCACCGTGGACGGGATCAGCCTCACGGTCGTCGAGGCGGGCGCCGACCGGTTCAGCGTGGCGCTCATCCCGACGACGCTCGCGCTGACCACCCTCGGCCACAAGCGGCCCGGTGACCCGGTGAACCTCGAAGTGGACGTCGTCGCCAAGTACGTCGAGCGCATGCTGGGAGACCGGTCATGAGCTGGCTCGGCGCCGGTTTCGAGGTCTTCGGCGAGCACATCCTCTGGACCGACCTCGTCGGCAACGTCCTGTCGCTCGCCGTGGTCTGGCTCGCCATGCGCAAGACCCTCTGGACCTGGCCGGTGCAGCTGGTCGGCGCCCTCCTGCTGCTCGCGGCCTCGCTGCACGCGCACGTCCCGGGCAACGCGCTCAAGCAGATCCTCTTCTGCGGGCTCGCCCTCTACGGGTGGCTCATGTGGACCCGCGGACGGCGCGAGGCCGAGGGACTGGTCGTCCGGCAGGCGACGCTCAGGGAGCGCGCCGTGCTGCTCGGCGCGCTCGTGGTCGGCACGGCCGTGGTCGCCGAGCTGTTCGTGCACCTCGACTGGCTGAAGGTCGCCTGGTCGCCGTGGGCGAACGCCTACATCTTCGTCGGCAGCGCGGTCGCGACGTTCGCGCAGAGCCGCGCGCTCGTCGACTTCTGGATCGTCTGGGTGCTGGTCGACCTGGTCGGGGTGCCGCTGGCGCTCAAGTCCGGGCTGTACGTCTCCGGCGCGGTCTACGGGATCTTCTTCGTGATGGTGATGGTCGGGTTCAGGAACTGGCTCCGGGAGTCCCGGGGCGAGCGCAACTCCACGCAAAAGGCGGTGACCGCATGAGCGGCAACGACACGGCGCTGAACGGCACGGGAACCGGGAGCACGGGGATCTTCGACTCCGTCGAGTCGGCGATCGCCGACATCGCGGCGGGCCTGCCCGTCGTGGTCGTCGACGACGAGGACCGCGAGAACGAGGGCGACATCATCTTCGCGGCGTCGAAGGCGACGCCCGAGCTGCTGACGTTCACGATCCGCTACACCAGCGGCGTCATCTGCGTCCCCATGGAGGGCGCCGACCTCGACCGGCTGCAGATCCCGCTGATGACCGCGCAGAACACCGAGCGCATGCGCACCGCGTACACGGTCAGCGTGGACGCCCGGACCGGCATCTCCACCGGCATCTCCGCCGCCGACCGGGCGCGGACGATCCGCACGCTGTGCGACTCGGCGTCCGAGCCCGGCGACTTCGTCCGCCCCGGACACATCTTCCCGCTGCGCTACCGCGAGGGCGGGGTCCTGCGCCGGCGCGGCCACACCGAGGCCGCCGTCGACCTCGCCCGGCTCGCCGGGCTGCCCCCGGCCGGCGTCCTCGCCGAGGTGGTGAACGAGGACGGCACCATGGCGCGCCTGCCCGAGCTCCAGGTCTTCGCGAAGGAGCACGGCCTCAAGCTCGTCTCCATCGAGCAGCTCGCCGAGTACCGCAGGCGCACCGAGGCGATGGTGACCCGCGTCGTCGAGACCCGGCTGCCGAACAGGTACGGGATGTGGCGCGCGGTCGGGTTCTCCAGCGCCATCGACGGCGGCGAGCACATCGCGCTCGTGCTGGGCGACATCGGCGACGGAGAGGACGTCCTGGTCAGGGTCCACTCCGAGTGCCTCACCGGCGACGTCCTGCACTCCGAGCGCTGCGACTGCGGAACCCAGCTCGACGCCGCCATGGAGCGGATCGCCGGCGAGGGCCGCGGCATCGTGCTCTACCTGCGCGGTCACGAGGGGCGCGGGATCGGCCTGCTCGCCAAGCTCCAGGCGTACGCCCTCCAGGACAACGGCTCCGACACCGTCGACGCCAACCTGGAGCTGGGGCTGCCCGCCGACGCGCGCGAGTACTCCAACGCCGGCCACATGCTGCGCGAGCTGGGCGTACGCTCGGTACGGGTGCTCACGAACAACCCGGACAAGCTCAAGGGACTGGGCGGTTTCGGGGTGGACGTGCTGGGGCGGGAGTCCATGCCCGTCATCGTCACCGAGCACAACCGGCGCTACCTGACGGTCAAGCGCGACCGCCTCGGCCACCAGCTTGAGCTCGGGCACCAGATCGAACCCGGACACCGGAGCGAGGGACTTTCATGAGCGGCGCGGGACGCCCCGAGGACATCACGGTCGACGCGGCCGGGCTCACGCTCGGCATCGTGTGCACCCGCTGGCACGAGCCGGTCACCGACCGGCTGCTGGAGCGGGCGCTCGCCGCGGCGAAGGCGTGCGGCGTGGACGAGCCGGTCGTGGCCCGCGTCGCCGGCGCGCTCGAACTTCCCGTGATCGCCCAGCAGATGGCCCGCGACCTCGATGCTGTCGTCTGCCTCGGCGCGGTCATCCGGGGCGCCACCGCCCATTTCGACTACGTGTGCGAATCGGTGACGGCCGGTGTGACCCGCGTCGCGCTGGACGAGTCGACTCCGGTGGGCAACGGGGTGCTCACCTGTGACACCATTGAGCAGGCACTGGAACGCAGCGGGCTGCCGGGCAGCTCCGAGGACAAGGGATGGGAGGCGACTGTGGCCGCACTCGACACGGCACTGACCCTGCGAGGTCTGCGGCATCACGGTCACGCCGGGCACGGCCTGGAGCATCTGGGCTCCTAGGCAGGGGGCGGCTCCAGCCGCAAGGCCGTCCGCGCTCCCGAAACCCGGTGTCCCGTACCCATCCTCATCGAAAGGCTCATCCGTGCTGTCACTCGTTCTGCCCAAGGGGTCGCTGGAGAAGGCGACCATGCAGCTGTTCGACGCTGCCGACCTCACCGTCCAGCGCGCCTCGGACCGCGACTACCGCGCCTCCATCGACGACCCGCGCATCGACCGCGTCCGGGTCCTGCGTCCGCAGGAGATCCCGACCTACCTCGAACAGGGCCTGTTCGACCTCGGCATCACCGGCCGCGACTGGATCACCGAGACCGACGCCGACGTCGTCAGCCTCGGCGAGCTGAAGTACTCCAAGGCGACCTCCAACCCGGTCCGCGTGATCATGGCGGTGCCGGACGGCGCGCCCTGGCGGACGGTGGCGGACCTGCCGGAGGGCGTGCGGATCTCCACCGAGTTCCCGGCGATGACCAAGCGGTACCTCGACCGGCACGGCGTCAAGGCCACGGTCGTCCCGTCCTACGGCGCGACCGAGGCGAAGGTGCCCGACATCGTCGACGCGATCGTCGACCTCACCGAGACCGGCTCGTCGCTGCGCAAGAACGGCCTGCGCATCCTCGACACGCTCCTGACCAGCTACACCGAGCTGGTCGCGAACCGCGAGGCCTACGAGGACGCCGAGAAGCGCGCCGCGATGGAGGACATCTCCCTCCTGCTGCAGGGCGTGATCCGCGCCCGCGGCAAGGTGCTGCTGAAGCTGAACGTCGCGCACGGCGACCTGCAGAAGGTCCTGGACATCATGCCCGCGATGGCCTCGCCCACGGTCACCTCGCTCGCCGGCGGCGAGTCCAACGCCGTGGAGTCGGTGGTGGCCAAGCGCGGCGTCAACACGCTGATCCCGGCGCTGAAGGCGGCGGGTGCCCACGACATCCTCGAGATCCCCATCGCGAAGATCGTTGACTGACGTCCCGGCCCTGCCGACGGTGTGGCGCCCCCGCACCACCCGGCTCGTCGCCTACACCACGGCGGGGGTGATCGTGCTCGGCATGATCGCGCTCGCCGTGGTGGTGGCGCCGCAGTTCAAGCTGTTCGACCGGGTCCTGATGGTCGCCTTCGGCGCGGTGGTCGCCTGGGTCCTGCACATGCTGGCCCGCTGCCGCGTCGGCGCCGACGAGTCCGGCCTGACGGTCGTCAACGCCTTCCGCACCCGCCGCCTCGAATGGCCCGAGGTCGTCGGCGTCTCCATGACCACCGGCGACCCCTGGCCCACGCTCGACCTCGCCGACGGCACCTCCCTCCCCGCCATGGGCATCAACGGAGCCGAGAAGGCCCGCGCCGCCCACCAGCTCGCCGAGCTCCGAGCCCTCCTCCACGCCCGGGGCGAAGCCCCCGACCCCACCTGACCCGCATCGCCGGGCGGGGTCACCAGGCGGTGAAGGCGGTGATGGTGCCGGCGCCTATGAGGGCCACGGCCCAGAGGCGGTCGAGGTCGAACCAGGCGCGGCGCAGGACGGCCAGGCCGACGACCTCGTAGACGAGGACGGCGATCACGCCGGCGACGGTGAACATCGACAGGGTGTGCACGGCGGTGACGAAGATCCCGGTCGACAGGGCGCTGCCGGAGGACGACGCCAGTCCGTGGTCGTGGCCCGCCGGGGCCGTCCCGGACGAGGTGAGCACGGGCAGCAGCATCAGGCCCGCGCCGTGCACCGACGACATCAGGAACGACCAGCCGGCGAGCTGCCACAGCGAGATCCGCATCCCGACCCATCGGAAGTGCCGCCGCGACAGCAGCCGCCACAGGCCGAACCCGACGAGCACGGCCCCGCCGCCGATCGCGACCGCGCGGGTCGCGACGACGGAGCGGGTGAGGGCGACCAGGACGGCGACGGCGCCGACGGAGGCGGCGTGGCCCGCGGCGATGGCCGGGAGCGACTGCAGCACGAGGGACCGGCTGCGCTCCTGGAGCCCGCGGGCCACGGCGAACAGCCATCCCATGGCCGGGTTGAGGCCGTGGAACGCGCCGAGCGCGACGAGTGCGGCGAGCGACCCGTCGTTCACGGGTAGCAGTAGGAGTCCGAGGAGGCGTCGCCGCCCTGGAGACGCGTCTGGTGCGGGCGGCGGCCGCGGAAGTCGTCGCCGCTGGGGAAGAACCGCTCGTCGAACGAGAAGCCGTCCGGGGTGGAGTCCAGCTTGGCCATCCAGGCGCCGACGCCGTCGGGATAGAACTGGTCGTCCCACGAGCCGTACAGCGAGTTGGTGACGTAGACGCGCTTTCCGTCGCGGCTGACCTCCACCATCTGCGGCCCGCCCGCCAGGGGGCGCCCGGGGTCGGCGGGATGCGGGGTCCGGCCGACGATGCCGCCGATGCGCACCGAGCCCGCCTCGACCGGGTGGAACGGGTCGCTGACGTCGTAGCGCTTCAGCTCGCCGGTGCCCCAGCAGGAGACGTACAGCCACTGGTCGTCCACCGACAGGTCGATGTCCGTCACGAGCGGGGGCACGGCCCCGAACGGCCGGATGACGGGCGGAAGGGCGTCCGGGTCGGCCGGCTCGGCCGGGATCGTGATCACCTTGGTCGCGGCCCACCGGTCGCCGTCGCGGTGCCAGACCCACACCGACGCCGACAGGTCCTCGACGCTGACGACCACGCCCGCGAACCCGTACAGCTTCGTCGGGTCGTGCGCCGGGCGCAGCTCCAGGACCATCTGGTGCTCGTCCCCGAGGTCGACGGTCTGGACGTGCTTGCGCTTGCGCAGGTCGAAGAAGTTCAGCGAGTGCCCGTACTTGCGGCCGAGCAGCAGTTCCCCGACGACACCGTCCTCGATCATGGACGGCGTGCCCCACTCGGACGCGACGAGCACGTCGTGCGCGATGTGCCACCAGGCGTCGTAGGCGAAGTGCTGCGGACCCCGGTCGACCTCCCAGCGTCCGAGGATCTCGAACGAGGTGTGGTCGAGCAGAGCGATGCCGCCGGGGCCGTCCTCGCCGTTCGCCCCGCCGAGGGCGGTCAGGTAGAGGCCCTCCGGCCCGCAGTGGACGGTGTGCGGGCGCGAGTACCCGGCGCGCTTGGCCAGCTCGTCCGGCTCCAGCGTCTTGACGATCTTCGGGGTGGTCGGGTCGTCCTTGGTGTCGATGACGTACACCCGCGACGACCGCAGCCCCGGGACGATCAGGTACCGGCGCTCGACGTGCGGGTGCGGGGAGCCGGGGCACAGGGCGCTGCTGCACGCGTTCCACCCGAAGTGGTGCAGCTCGTCGCCGAGATAGGGCAGCTCGGTCCACCCCACCACGGAGCCGTAGGAGGCGGAGCCGGGGTCCACGTCGAGCACCGCGATCGCGTCCGGCTTCTCTGCGGCCCGGTCGAACGCCGCGACGTAGGCGAGCTTCTCCGGCGGCGCCGAGGCGGCGTCGCGCGGGGAGGCGTAGAACGTCGGGTCTGGCTTCCACAGTGGCATGGGTGCCCTTTCAGGTGATGGTGACCGGGTGCCGTACGACGGCGCCGAAGAGATAGCCGAGCGTGTTGTAGGGGGCGGTCGCGGGCTGGGCCGTGCCGGTCTCGTCGGTCGCGCGCGCCAGGAGCTCGTGGCGGCCCGGCCGTTCGGGGCGCCACGGCAGCTCCCAGCGGACCCATCCGCGGGGGCTCGGGTGGCGGTCCCGCAGGCGGGCGCGGCGCCACGTCCTGCCGCCGTCCACGCTGACCTCGGCGTGCCGGATCCGGCCGTTGCCCGACCAGGACCGGCCGTGCAGGACGTGCGGGCGCGCCGGCAGGGACGCCTCCCAGGGCAGCTCGAACGCGGACTTGACGTTCATGCGGGTCAGGGGCGGCGATCCCTCCTCGGGGTAGCCGGGGCCGAAGAGCCGGTAGTAGCGGGTGTTCCACGGTGAGAACAGCGGCTCGTCGGCGACCTGGATGTCTCCCAGCCATTTGATGGACGCGATGCCCGCCCACGAGGGCACGACCAGGCGCACCGGGTGGCCGTGGTCGGGCGGCAGGGGAGCGCCGTTCATCTCGTAGGCGAGGAGCGCGTCCTTCATGGCCTTCGCGATCGGCAGGGGACGCCGCACGCGGCCGAGGTTCTCGCCCTTGTCCACGAACTCAGCGTCCAGCCCGCGCGGCATGATGTCCACGGCCTCAGGGGTGACACCTGCGCGACGCAGGACGGTCGCCAGGCGGACGCCGCGCCAGCGGGCCACGCCGACCGCGCCCAGCCGCCAGGGCGTCCCCGACACCTCCTGGCCCTGCTGGGAGGTGTAGAACCCGCGGGCGTTGCCCGTGCACTCGATGAACGCGGTGACCTCCTCGGCGGGGAGCCGGAGGAGGTCCTCGTAGGTGAACTCGACGGGGCGGTCCTCGGTGGGGGCGCCGCGCAGGCCGGTTCCCCAGAGCCTCAGCCGCCAGGTGCGCGCGTCGATGAGCGGTGTGGCGACATGGTTGCGGACGAAGAACCGGTCGGCGGGGGTGAGGTACCCCTGCCCGCGCATGGCCTCCCACCGCATCTCGGCGTTCGTGCCCTGCGGGACGAACAGCTCCGGGGGCAGCGGCTTAACGATCCCGGTCGCGGCGTCCGCGGGCCGCGGGCCGAGGGCCGCGGAGAGGCCGGCGGTCAGGCCGGCTCCCGCCGACAGCCGCAGCAGTCCCCTCCGGGAGGGGGATCGGACGCGCTCGTAGGTCGCCTCGTCGGTCAGGTCGTCCCCATGGGGCAGGTCACCGGGATCACCGCTTCGCATGGCTCCGATGCTGCTCAGCCCGCGTCCAAAAGTCAACTTTCCCTACTGCTTTGACAGGCTTTTATCGGAGGGGGAGGTTCGCGTAACGCGGCGAACCGGGGCGGACGGGGCGAGCCGGATCCGTGCGGAACCAGATGTGTGACTTGGGTCTCGGGCTGAGTAGCCTGTGATCCGTGGGGGAGGCGGCGCCGATGACCGTGGACCAGGTCGGATCGCCCGCGGAGCTCGCGGGCCTGCTCGACAGGAACGGCTACCTGTGCGACGAGGGGCTCGCCACGGCCTGCTTCCTCGCCCTGCGGATGGGACGGCCCCTGTTCCTGGAGGGCGAGGCCGGCGTCGGCAAGACCGAGCTGGCCAAGACGCTCGCGCGGGGGCTCGGCGCGCCGCTGATCCGGTTGCAGTGCTACGAGGGCCTCGACGCGTCGCAGGCGCTGTACGACTGGGACTTCCCCCGCCAGCTCCTGCACCTGCGCGCGGCGGAGGCCGCGGGCGTCAGCGACGTGTCGCGGCTGGAGGGCGAGCTCTACGACCGGCGGTTCCTGCTGGCACGGCCCCTGCTCCAGGCGCTGGAGACGTCCCCCAGCGTGCTGCTCGTCGACGAGCTGGACCGCGCCGACGACGAGTTCGAGGCGTTCCTGCTCGAAGTCCTCAGCGACTTCACGATCACCGTTCCCGAGCTCGGCACGATCCGGGCGGAGCGGCCGCCGGTGGTCGTGGTGACGTCCAACCGCACCCGCGAGGTCCACGACGCGCTGAAGCGCCGCTGCCTGTACCACTGGCTGGAGCACCCGTCGTTCGAGCGCGAGGTCGCGATCATCAGGCTGCGGCTGCCGGACGCGGCGGAGCGGCTGGCCGGGCAGGTGGCGCGGGCCGCGCAGCGGATGCGCGAGGCCGACCTGCTGAAGCCGCCGGGCGTCGCCGAGACCCTGGACTGGACGGAGGCGCTCGTGGCCCTCGGCGTCCGCGACCTCGACCCGGGTACGGCGGCGGTGACGCTCGGCGCCGTCCTGAAGTACCGCGAGGACCAGCAGCGCGTGCTCGGCGGCGATGGCGCAGCCGGGCTAGAGGCCCTGCTCAACGGGGGTTAGACGTGGACCGGGACGTCACCGAGACGATGGTCGGCTTCGCCAGGACGGTGCGCGCGGCGGGCGGGGCCGCCGATCCCGAGCGGGTCCAGGCGATGCTCGCCGCGCTCGACCATCTCGACGTGCTCGACCCGCACGACGTGTACTGGGCGGGACGGCTCACCCTGTGCGCCGACCCCGACGACCTCGCCCGCTACGACCGCTGCTTCGCCGCGTACTTCTCGGGCGCGACGGCCCGCCCGGGACGCGGGAGGCCGCCGGTCGTGGTGCGCCGGGTGCCGATGGCGGAGCCGGGCGGCCGCGGCGGCGGGCAGGGGCCGCAGGAGCTGGAGGCGGCCACGGCCAGCGACGTCGAGGTGCTCCGCGACCGCGACGTCGCGCGGCTCGGCGCCGCCGAGCGCGCCGAGGTCGCGCGGCTCATCGCCCTGCTGGACGCGGGCGCCGAGCGGCGCAGGTCGCGGCGGTTCGCGCCGGCGCCGACCGGGCGGCTCGACCCGGCCCGCACCGTCCGGGAGACGCTGCGGCGCGGCGGCGAGACCTCCCTGCTCCGGCACCGGAGCCACCGCACCCGGCCGCGCCGGGTCGTGCTGATCGTGGACGTCAGCGGGTCGATGAGCCCGTACGCCGACGCGCTGCTGCGGTTCGCGCACGCCGCCGCGCGCTCGGGCGGCCGGGACGTCGAGGTGTTCAGCGCGGGAACGCGCCTCACCCGCCTCACCCGGGAGCTGCGGCACCGCGACCCGGACGCGGCGATGGCGGCGGCGTCCGCGGCCATCCCGGACTGGAGCGGCGGCACGCGTCTCGGCGAGGAGCTGAAGGAGTTCCTCGACCGGTTCGGGCAGCGGGGGCTGGCGCGCGGCGCGGTCGTGGTGATCGCCTCGGACGGGTGGGAGCGCGGCGACGCCGGCCTGCTCGGCGCGCAGATGGCGCGGCTGCACCGGCTCGCGCACCGGGTGGTGTGGGCGAACCCGCACAAGGCGCGGCCCGGGTACGAGCCGCTGACCGCGGGAATGGCCGCGGCGCTCCCGCACGTCGACGACTTCACCTCCGGGCACAGCCTCGCGGCACTGGAGGAACTGGCCCGCCTCGTCGCGGGCGCCGGAAAGGGGAGGGCTCATGCGTGACGTGCTCGGCGACATCGCCGGCTGGTACGGGTCCGGGCGGACGTTCGCGCTCGCGACCGTCGTGAACACCTTCCGCAGCGCGCCGCGCCCTCCGGGGGCGGCGATGGCGGTCTCGCCCGACGGGGAGGTCGCGGGCAGCGTGTCCGGCGGCTGCGTCGAGGGCGCGGTGTACGAGCTGGGGCGGACGGTGCTGGAGACCGGCGAACCCGTCGTCCAGCGGTACGGGGTGAGCGACGACGACGCGTTCGCCGTCGGGCTGACCTGCGGCGGGATCCTGGACGTGCTGGTGGAGCCCGTCGGCCCGGACACCTTCCCCGAGTTCGCCGACGTCGCCGCCGCCATCGAGGCGCGCGAGCCGGTCGCGGTCGCCACCGTCGTGGCCGGGCCCGGGCGGATCGGCGCCCGCCGCGTGGTCTGGACCGACCGCGCGTCCGGGTCCCTCGCGCCCGGCGCCCCGCACGCGGCCCGCCTCGACGCGGCGGTGGACGACGACGCGCGCGGCATGCTCGCCCAGGGCCTCACCGGCCAGCGGCACTACGGGCCGGAGGGGGAGCGGCGCCTGGACGACCTCACCGTCTTCGTGCACTCCTTCGCGCCGCCGCCGCGGCTGCTGGTGTTCGGCGCGATCGACTTCGCGGCGGCCGTCGCCCGGATCGGCAAGTTCCTCGGCTACCACGTGACGGTGTGCGACGCGCGGCCGGTGTTCGCGACGCCCAAGCGGTTCCCCGAGGCCGACGAGGTCGTGGTGAAGTGGCCGCACAAGTTCCTGGAGGAGACGCGCGACGCCATCGACGGGCGGACGGCGATCTGCGTCCTCACCCACGACCCCAAGTTCGACGTGCCGCTGCTGGAGGTGGCGCTGCGCACCGAGGCCGGCTACGTCGGCGCGATGGGCTCGCGCCGCACCCACGACGACCGGACGGCGCGGCTCCGCGAGGCGGGCCTGACCGGCGCCGAGCTGTCCCGGCTGCGCTCGCCGATCGGCCTGGACCTCGGGGCCCGCACGCCGGAGGAGACGGCCGTGTCGATCGCGGCGGAGCTGGTGCAGCTGCGCTGGGGCGGGTCCGGCCGCCCGCTCACCGACACCAGCGGCCGCATCCACGCCGAGTCGGGCTGACGGCACTACCCTCACGGGATGACGTTGCGCAGTGAGGAAGCACCGGCCGGCCTGCTGCTCGCGGCGGGGGAGGGCCGCCGCCTCGGCCGCCCCAAGGCGACGCTGGAGCTGGACGGCGAGCGGCTCGTCGACCGGGGCGTCCGCACGCTGCGGGACGGAGGCTGCTCCCCGGTCCTCGTGGTGGCGGGCGCCGCGCAGATCGAGGTCATCGGCGCCGTCGTCGTGCCCAACCACGACTGGCGCGACGGCATGGGCTCGTCCCTGCGCGCCGGGCTCGCCGCGCTGCCGCCCGGCTGCCCCGCCGTGGTCGTCGCGCTGGTCGACCAGCCCCTGGTGACGCCCGCCGCCGTGCGACGGCTGATCGCGGCGTTCGAGGAGGGCGCGGGCATCGCGGTCGCCACCTACGGGGGAGCGCCGCGCAACCCCGTCCTGCTGGGCGCGGAGCATCTCGCCGGCGTCGCCGAGGCGGCGGTCGGCGACCAGGGGGCGCGCGGCTACCTGCGCGCCCACCCGGAGCTGGTGACGCGCGTCCCGTGCGACGACGTCGCCGCGCCCGACGACATCGACACCCCGGAAGACCTGTCCGCGCTCAGCCGCCCGCGGGAAGGACGCTCTCGTCCAGCGCCCCGCAGTCGACCGCACGGCGCAGCCGGGCGGTGAGCGCCCTGACGGTGGCGGGCTCGTCCAGGACGCCGCTCGCGTTCCCCGCCTGCTCGTGCCAGGCGCGGACCCGTCCGATCACGTCGTCGGCGCCGTTCAGGTGGAAGGCGTACACCGCCGCGTACCGGCTCGGCAGGTGCGCGGGATGCAGGTCCCAGCCCTGGTAGAAGCCGTGCGCCAGCGAGTGCCGGACGTGCGCGGCGTGCGCGGCCCACGCGGCGTTGACCTCGTCGGGCCCGTCGTTGCGGGGGATGATGTTGGTGGAGCCGTCCGACAGCCGCACCCCGGTGCCCGCCAGCGACACCTGCATGATGTGCCGGGCGAAGTCGCAGGCGGGGTGGTCGAGCCGCTGCTCGTGCGGCGGGAGCCCGAGCGCGGCGGTGTAGTCGAACACGCCGAAATGGGCGGCGGTGATGCGGCCCTGCGCCTCGGTGACGAAGGGCTGGAGCCCGATCCGGTTCTCCTCGTCGTCCATCAGCGCCTGCGGCATCTCGATCTGGATCTCGAACCGCAGGATGCCCTGCGGCAGCCCGAGGGAGGTCTCCAGCCGGTCCAGGAACTCCACGAACAGCTTGACGTGATCGATGGAGGTCACCTTGGGGAAGGTGATGGTGAACCCGCCGGGCAGCCGGCCGAGCCGGTCGCGCAGCGCGGTCAGGAACCCGTCCAGCGTCCGCATCGCGCGCTCGTGGCCGCCGTCGGCGAACGACTTGACCCGCAGCCCCCAGTAGTGCGGCAGGCCCTTCACCTGGTACGCGGCGCCGACCGCCTCGACGACCTGCTCGACGTGGGCGTCCTCCTCCTTGTCGTCGCGCACGCCGTAGCCGTCCTCGAAGTCGATCCGGACGTCCTCCACCGGCTCGGTGGCCAGCTTCGCCGCGACGCGCTCGCGCACCGGCCCGGCGAGCTCCGGATCGAGGCCGAACGCCGCGCCGAACGACCCGGCGCCGGGCGTGTGGGTGTTCAGCAGCCGCAGCGCCTCGGCGCCGAAGTCGGCGGGCGTGGACCGGGAGAACCGGTCCGCCGGGACGTACACCGTGTGGACCGGCTGGCGGCCTTCCGCGCCGCCGGGGAAGCGCTCGCCGTGGGCGTCGCGGACGGCGGCGATGCGCGCGGACAGATCGTCGTACGAGGAGACGCTGAGGTTCACCCTGCAATGATCCCCCAACCGCCGCCGGGGAGGGAACCGATCCGGCGTGATCAGGACGCCCGGATCCCCCAGGTTCCGCTGAACTCGGCGCCCGGTTCGAGGTCCACGACGCCCTCCCCGGACACGAACGCGTCGGGCGGGCAGGTCATGGGCTCGACGCCCAGCCCCATCCGCGGGCGCGGGGCGTGGTCGGCGGTGTAGACCTCCAACCACGGGTGCGCCTCGTCGGCCCAGAGCGCGACCGTGCGGTCGCCCCCGGACAGGGTCGCCCAGGCGCGGCCGTGGCCGTCGCGGTTGAGCCCGGTGAACGCGTTGTCGATCCGCCGGTCGCCGAACACGGGCCCGGTGCGCAGGTCGTACGGGGTGCCGGTGACGTCCCGGGACGGCCCGGACGGGATCATCCGGTCGTCCACCGGGACGTACCGGTCGGCGCCCAGCGTGACCGTGCAGCCGTCGACGGGCTCGCCGACCGTCAGGTAGGGGTGCGCGCCGTGGCCGTAGGGGGCGGTCCGGGTCCCGGTGTTGCGCGCGGTCATCCGCACGCGCAGGCCCTCGGCGGCGTCGAGGACGTACTCGGCCTCCAGGTCGAGGCGGAACGGGTACCCGGCCGCGCCGAGCAGCCGGTGCGTGAGCCGCACCCGGTCGGGCTCGTGCTCGGCGGCCGTCCACGCCGCCCAGCGGACCAGGCCGTGGATGGCGCAGTCCCGGTCGGGCTCGGACAGGTCGAGCCGGTGCGTCTCGCCGCCGTACTCGTAGCGGCCGCGGTCGATGCGGTTCGGCCACGGGACCAGCAGGTGCCCGGACGCGGCGGGGGCCGGCTCGTCGGCGCCGTGCGTCAGCACCAGCGGGCGCCCGCGGTGGGTCAGCTCCCGCAGACTCGCTCCCGACTCGGTGACGACGGCCTGGTAGTGCCCCGCGCTGAGGGCGTACTGCTCGCCCGTCAGGGCGCGCCCCCCGGTGATCGACTCGCTCATGCGGGCGACGTTACCCCCGCCGCCGCCCCCGCTGCGGGAGCCGGCGCCCCGCCGCGCCCGCTACGCCGTCTCCGCGAGGGCGTGCAGGGCGTCGGCGAACACGTTCGCGGGCGGCTCGACCAGACCCGCGCCGACCTGGCCCGTGCCGGCCTCCCGCCCGGCGATGCCGGTGTCGATGACGGGCAGGATCCCGGTGCGGACGACGCGGGCGACGTCCACGCCCACCGGGGTGCCGCGGAACGACAGCAGCGGGATCTGCAGCACCGGGTGCTCGGCCAGGGTGATCTCGTACATCCGCTGGGTGGCGGCGACCGCGTCGGGGACCTCGCCGCCCACGAACCGCACGATCGCGGGCGCGGCGGCGAGCGCGAACCCGCCCATCCCGGCCGTCTCGGTGATCGCCGAGTCGCCGATGTCGGGGTTGGCGTCGTCCGGGCCGTAGCCGCCGAGGTAGAGGCCGTCCGGGACGCCGGCGGGGCCGGTGAACCAGCGGTCGCCCGTCCCCGACACCTGGATGCCGAAGTCGGTGCCGTTGCGGGCCATCGCCACGACGAGGCTGGAACCGGGCACGCCGCGGGCCGCGTCCGCGCACGCCTTCGCCGCCGCCATCCCGGCGTTCAGGAAGAAGTGGTCGTTGCCCGCCGCGAACGCCAGCGCCTCGGCGGCCTTCGCCCGGGGCACCTCCTCGGCCGCCGCGAGCGCGGGCGCCAGCTCGCGCAGCAGCAGCGACGTCGCCGCCCGGTTGCGGTTGTGCAGCTCGTCGCCCATCTGCAGGGCCTGCGCGATGAGCGACATCAGGTCGAGCGGCCCGTGCCGCCGCACGGCCTCCCGCAGCGCCGGGCCGAGCACCTCGCCCATCCACGCCAGCCGTTCGATCACGTCCGGCCCGTACGCCCCGTACCGCAGCACCTTCCCGAGGCCCTCGTTGAGCGAGCAGTAGGAGGTCCCGCCGTGCTCGGCGTCCTCGACCACGAGCATCCACATGGACGGGCTGACGACGCCCGCCATCGGGCCGACCGCGGCGTGGTGGTGGCACGGCTCGAACACCGCCGCGCCGCGCTCCAGCCGGCGCTCGGCGCCGCGCGGCGTCTCGGCGAGCCCTTCGAGGAGCATCGCCCCGACGAGGGCGCCGCGCATCGGGCCGGACGCGCGGTCCCACTCCAGCGGCGGGCCGGCGTGCAGGAACGTTCCCGGCTCCAGGCCGAGCACCTCGCGCGCGGGGCGCACGTCCACCAGGTGCGGGCGCGCCGTCACCATCCGCCGGACGGCGCGCGCGTTGGCCTCGGCGTGGCCGGGGGCGCCGAGGACCGCCTCCAGCGCGGCCTCCGTCCCGGCGGGCGGCGGCCGCCAGTCGACGGCCTCCACCGGGACGGCCTGGTCGGCGAGCGCGCTCGCGAGGACCTCCACGCCGGTCGCGACGACGCTCGGCTCGCGCGAGAGCAGCCCGCCCAGCCGGTGGGCGCGGTGCGCGTCGCGGTGCGCATCGCGGTGCGTGTCGCGCCGCATGTCCCGGTCGTCGCTCATCGGGGCGTCCCTTCGACGATCGGCCCGTCCACCAGCGTGAGGGCGTGCCGGGTCGCCTGCGCGTTGGAGGCGAACACGTCGGCGCCCGCCTCGCACAGCGCGACGGCCTGCCGGTCGCGGTCCTGCGGGTCGGCGGGCGTCCCGCACAGCGACACCACGACGGCGAGATCCGGGCGGTCCCGCAGCGCCGCGGCGACGGCCGGGGCGAGGGCGGCGGCCGGATCGGGCTCGGCGCCGTAGCCGAGCACCACGTCCAGGAGCAGGACGCCGCAGCCGTCGTCGGCGGCCTCGGCGCGCAGGGCCTCCAGCCGCAGCGTCGGGTCGATCATCGGGTGCGGGCGGCCCCGCGTGTAGGCGTCGTCGCCGAAGTCGGTGAACCGGTGGCCGCGCGCCTCCAGCTCCCGGCCGAGCGCGTCCCGCGCGATCATCTCGGCCTCGTCGCGCAGCGTCCCGCCCGCGAACAGGCCGCGCAGCGCCCGCCCGGACGCGGGCGCGGCGCCGCGCGGGGAGGTCCAGCGGGGCCACGCCGGGACGGGCCGGCCGAGCGCCCTCAGCGCCTTCTCCGCGGCCCGCGTCAGGTCGTCCTCGCCGGGCAGCGGAAGCGCGAACACCACCGGGGTGTCCAGGCGCCGCGCCGCCTCCCGGATCAGGTCCAGCACCTGCGGCGCGGGCGGCTTGGACACCAGCACGATCAGTTCGGTGGCCGGGTCGGCGTCCAGCGCGGCCAGCGCCGCCAGCGCCGACCGTCCGCTCACCTCGGGCGACAGGTCCCGCCCGCCGACGCCGAGCACGTGGCTGACGCCGGCGCCCGCGGCGTCCAGCAGGCACATGAGCTGCTGCGCGCCCGTCCCGGACGCCGCGACGACGCCCACCGGGCCGGGCCGCACCGCGTTGGCGAACCCCAGGCCCGCACCGCCGACCACGGCGGTCCCGCAGTCCGGGCCCATCACGATCAGCCCGCGCCGCGCCGCCGCCTCCTTCAGCGCGATCTCCTGCGCGACCGGCACGTTGTCGCTGAAGATCATCACGTTGAGGCCGGCGTCCAGGGCGTCCATCGCCTCGGGGAAGACGTGCGGCCCCGGCACCGACAGCAGGGCCACGGTCGCCTCGCCGCGGGCCGCCGCGGACCCGGTCGTCCTGGCCGGCGCCGGCGCCCCCAGAAGCCCCGCCCGCGCGGGCGGCCGGGACGCTTCCCGCAGGAGCCCCTCCAGCGCCTCCCTGGCCTCGTCCAGTCCGGTTCCGCCCGGTCCTTCGTCCTCGACCCGGATCGCCACGACCAGGTCGTCGGGCCCGGCCTCGTCCGGCACGGCGAAGCCCATGCGGCCGAACATCTCGCGGTTCAGCCCGGTGCCCATCGCGACCATGGCCCCGGCGACGCCCGGCCGCTCCGACAGCCGCCGGCTCACCCGCATCAGCGTGACCGAATCGTGGTAGCCCCCGCGCCGCACCTCGACCCAGTCCCTCATGCGCGCCCTCCGAGGGCGGCGCGGCAGCCGGCGAGGACTCCGTGCGCCAGGTCCGTGCCCGACGTGTGGCCGAGCGCCAGCAGGCGGCGGACGGCGGCCTGCGGCGGCTCGTGGCCGGCGACGCCGCGAAGGACGGCGGCCACCTCGGCGCCCGCGTGGCCCGCCGCCGCGCAGTGCAGCAGCGTCGCGGCCAGCGCGGTCGTGCGGGTGCCGGCGTCGGCG
>NZ_JBFARL010000070.1:0-36228 GCF_040674655.1 Actinomadura sp. NPDC049753
GGCTCGGGCACCGCACGCGCGACCCGCCACACCCGCCGCGCGAACAACTCCTCCGGCCAATCAAAAGCCTCGGCCTGCACATCCTGCGGCAGCGCCAACGTCACCGCACCGGTCTCGGCCGGATCGGTCAACACCCGCATCGCCGCCAGCAACGCCCCCGGCAACTGCTCGGCACGATTGATCCGATCCCAGTACTTCGACACCGGCCTGAAGCAGTCGTTCACCGACACGTCCAACGAACGCGCGTCCTCCAACTCCTGCAACACCGGATTCGCCGTCCGCGTGGCGAAGATGTCCCCCGGCAGCAGCAGCACCGGCAACCGGTTGATGGTCGCCAGCGCCGCACCCGTCACCATGTTCGTCGCACCCGGCCCGATCGACGTCGTACACGCCAACGTCGAAAGCCGGTCACTCATCCGCGCGTAACCCGCCGCCGCATGCACCATCGCCTGCTCATTACGCGCCATGAAATACGGCAGCTCATCACCGTGCTCCAGCAGCGCCTGCCCCACCCCAGCCACGTTGCCGTGCCCGAAAATCCCGAAACACCCCGCGAAGAACCGCCGCTCCTCACCATCCCGCTCGCTGTACTGCGCAGCCAGGAAACGCACCAGCGCCTGCGCCACCGTCAACCTCATGACCGTTCCTCCACACCGCGTGCCGGGGGCGACGGCAGCCGGGCATCGACCGGCCGCCTCTCCCGGCTCTTCCGGATACCCGCCGGCCCGGCCGGCGCATGCGGGAAGTGCCGGCCGTCACCCGGCACTCCCCTCGATTCCTCGTTCACAGGAGTTCCACTGCGGCGTCCACGGCTCCGGCGACGTCACCGTCCGGTGGGTACAGCAGGGAGCGGCCGACCACCAGGCCCCGGACCGTGGGAAGACGCAGGGCACGGCGCCAGCCCTCCCGCGCGGCGACGGGATCGGCGGCGACCTCCCCGCCCAGCAGCAGCGCGGGCAGCGTGGACGCGGCCATCACCCGCTCCATGTCCGCCACCACCGGCACCTTCAGCCACGTGTACGCCGACGTCGTCCCCAACCCCGACGCGATCGCGACCGCACGCGTCATCGCCTCCGGCGACAGGTCATTGCGGACCCGCCCGTCCACCCGCCGGGAGATGAACGGCTCCACCATCGCCATCAGCCCACGCTCGGCCAGCTCCGACACCGCCCGAGCACACGCCTCCAGCGTGCGCACCGTCGCCGGGTCGTCATCGTCCACCCGCACCAGCATCTTGCCGCCGTCCAGCCCCGACGCCGCGATCGCGTCCGCGCTGTAGGCCGTGAAGCGGTCGTCGATCTCGAACGCCGAACCCACCAGGCCGCCCCGGTTCATCGAACCGATCACGACCTTGCGCTCCAGCACGCCCAGCAGCAGCAGATCCTCGATCACATCCGCCGTGCCCATCACGCCGTCCACACCCGGCCGCTCCAGGGCGACGCACAACCGGTCCAGCAGTTCACCCCGATCGCCCATCGCCAGTGGATCGCCACCGGCCGCCAGGGCGCCACGCGCCGGATGATCGGCGGCCAGCAGCATCAACCGCCCCGACTCCCCGACCAGCGAGTCCTGCCTGGTCCTGCGCTCCGCCGCCTCGGCGACCGCCTCCGGACGCATCACCCGCACCTCGGTCAGCCCCGCGATCCTCTCCGCCCGCGCGTCGGCGGACGGCACCGGAATGTCGAGCGTCATGCGGCCACCTGCTCGGCCAGTGCCAGCACCTCGTCCGTCGCGGGCATCGCCGCCGAGCACGCCAGCCGGGACGCGACGATCGCGCCGGCCGCGTTGGCGAAGCCCAGGACGCGCGGCAGGTCCCAGCCGGACAGCAGCCCGTGGCAGAGCGCCCCGCCGAACGCGTCGCCCGCGCCGAGGCCGTTGACGACCTCGACCGGCACCGGCGGCGCCTCGGCGGTGCGGCCCTCGGCGTCGACGGCGAGGACGCCGTCCGGACCGCGCTTGACGACGGCGAGCCGGACGCCCCGGTCGAGCAGCGCGCGGGCGGCGAGGAGAGGGTCGGCCTCCCCCACGGCCACCTCGCATTCGGCGATGTTGCCGACCGCGACGGTGGCGTGTTCGAGGGCCTCGCCCGCCCAGCGCCGCGCCTCGTCCCGCGACTCCCAGAACATGGGCCGGTGGTCGAGGTCGAGGACGGTGAGAGCGTCCCGGCGGCGGGCGCCGAGCGCGGACAGCGTCGCCGTCCGGGACGGTTCGGCGCACAGCCCCGTCATCGTGACCCACAGCACCCCGGCGCCCTCGATCGCGGACCGGTCCAGCTCGTCCGCCCGGATCTCCAGGTCGGGAGCCTTCGGGAAGCGGTAGAAGTACAGCGGGAAGTCGTCGGGCGGGAACAGCTCGCAGAAGGTCACCGGGGTCGGCAGGCCGGGGACGTCGGCGACGTACCGGTCGTCGACGCCGTACTCGGCGAGCGCCCGGCGGACGAAGCGGCCGAACGGGTCGGCGCCGGTCCGGGTGATCACGGCAGTGCGGCGGCCGTGCCGGGCGGCGGCGACGGCGACGTTGGTGGCGCTGCCGCCGAGGAACCGGGCGAACGTCTCGACCTCCTCCAGCCCGACACCGGAGGTGAGCGGGTAGAGGTCGACGCCGACGCGGCCCATGGTGATGACGTCGAAGGACGCGGCGCCGCTCATGAGCCGATCCCGGCGAGGAACTCGGCGCAGGCGCGGACGTCGGCCAGCGGGCCGGCGCCGGGGGCGGGTTCGCGGTCCAGCACGGTGTCCTGTTCCAGGACGTACCAGCCGTCGTAGCCGGCGCCTTCGAGAGAGCCGACGATCGCGGCGATGTCGACGTCGCCCGCGCCGAGCGGGCGGTAGAGGCCGGCGCGGACGGCCTCGGTGTAGGGCGTGCGGCCGTGCCGCACGCTCTCGGCGAGCTCGGCGTCGACGTCCTTGAGGTGCACGTGCGCGATCCGCTCGGCGGAGCCCGCCGCCAGCTCCACCGGGTCGGTGCCGCCGATCAGCAGGTGGCCGGTGTCCAGGCACAGAGGCACGCCCGACCCGTCGAGGACGCGCCGGACCTCGTTGGATCGTTCCACCATGGTTCCGACGTGCGGGTGGAGCACGGCCCGCACGCCGGCCTCCGCGGCCAGCGAGGCGATCCGGTCGAGGTTGGTCAGCAGCGCCGTCCACCCGGCGGTGTCGAGGGGAGGACGCTCGTCGTAGCCCTCCAGGCCGTGGACGGCGGCCAGCACCAGCGTCAGTTCCGACTTGGAGCGTTCCACGTCGAAGCCGGCCAGGACCCGCCGGATCTCGGGCAGCGGGTCGCGGTCCGGGTCGTGCAGCACGACGGGCGCGAAGCCGCCCACCGCGCGGAGCCCGTACTCGGCCAGCAGGGCGGCGCGCTCCCCGGCCCCGGCCGGCAGGAAGCCGTCCGGACCGAACTCCGTGGCGGCCAGCCCGAGATCGCGCATCTCCGCCAGCACCCGCCCGGGGTCCATCTGGTGCCCCCAGCCGGGCACCTCGCACACCCCCCACGAGATCGGGGCTCCCGCGACGCGGTCGTTGATCATTGGCTCACCATCTCCCTGGGACGGGCCCGGCTCCGTGCTCGGCATCGGCCTCGCCGAGTCTGCTGAAGGCCGGGAAGGGTTGTCAATAGTTTGTTATGACATTATGAGGTAATAAGCTAACCGACGGCGGCGGGTACGATCGTCCCGACGAGAGGAGGCGCCGGGTGTACCGACCGCGCGTGACCGTGGACCGCAGCAGCCCCGTCCCGCTGTACTACCAGCTCGCGCAGCAGCTGGAGGCGGCGATACGGGAGGGCGAGCTGTCCCCGGGCACCCGTCTGGAGAACGAGGTCGAGCTGGCCGACCGGTGCGGGCTGTCGCGCCCGACCGTCCGGCAGGCGATCCAGCACCTGGTGGACCGGGGGCTGCTGGTGCGCAAGCGCGGCGTCGGCACCCAGGTGGTGCAGTCGGAGATCCGCCGCCCGATCGAGCTGACCAGCCTGCACGACGATCTGGCGGCGGCCGGGCGCGAGCCGCGCACCGAGGTCCTGGAGCTCGGCACCGTCCCCGCCGAGGACCAGGTGGCCAAGGAGCTGGGCGTCCCGCCCGGCGCCGAGGTCACCCGGATGCGCCGCATCCGGTTCACCGGCGACGAGCCGCTCGCCCTGCTCACCAACTACCTGCCGCTCGACCTGCTCAGGATCAGCGAGGCCGACCTCGCCGAGCACGGCCTGTACGAACTGCTGCGCGCGACCGGCATCAACCTGCGCATCGCGAACCAGACGATCGGCGCCCGCGGGGCGACGGCGGCCGAGGCCCGGCTGCTGGACGAGCGGCGCGGCGTCCCGCTGCTGACCATGACCCGCACCGCCTACGACGACAAGGGCGGCGCGATCGAGTACGGCTGCCACGTCTACCGCGCCGACCGGTACTCCTTCGCCCTCACCCTCGTCGAGCGCTAGCCGGCCCGCCGGGGCCCGCCGGCGAACGCCCGGTGAAAATCTCTTGATCGATTAGAGCGCTCTATTGAATTAGAGCGCTCTAATGCCTACCGTTCAGGCATCCCCCACGCATCAGGAGGAACCCGATGCAGTTGCGACCCACCCCCCAGGGCGTCCGCCTGGCGGCCGCGGCGACGACCGCCGCGCTCGCCGCGGCCTTCCTGTCCGCGGTCCCCGCGGCCGCCGACGGCGACGAGCTCGCCCAGGTCCGCGCCGCGCTGGAGACGCCCGCGAACCTCGACGACGACGCGGGCGGCAACGCCAACGCCGACGACCCGGCCATCTGGAGCCACCCGGACGACCGCGACGGCGACCTGATCGTCGCGACCCTGAAGCAGGGCGGCCTCGCGGTCTACGACGCCGCAGGCCGGGAGATCCAGCGGCTCGCCGCCCCCACCCCGCCCCGGCCCGGCGACGAGCCCGGACGGTTCAACAACGTCGACCTGATCTACGGCTTCCAGCTCGGCCGCCGCAAGGTCGACCTGGCCGTCGTGTCCGACCGCGGCCGCGACACCGTCCGCACCTACGCGATCGACCCCGCGAAGGCCGAGGACCACCGGGCCCCGCTCACCGACGTCACCGACCCCGCGGCCCCGCCCGTCTTCTCGTCCTCCCTCGACGAGATCAACGAGCAGGCGACGGCGTACGGGCTGGCGTCCTGGAAGGACTCCCGCGGCACCTCCTACGTCGCGCTCAGCCGCCGGCACACCTCCCGGATCGGCACCGTCCGGCTGGAGGCCACCGCCGCGGGCACCGTCACCTACCGGCACGTCCGCGACGTCGACCTGCCCACCTCGTTCGCCCTGCCGGGCGGCGGCACCTGGGCGCCCTGCGAGGACCCCGGCGAGGGACCACAGGTCGAGGGCATGGTCGCCGACCCCGAGAACGGGGTGCTCTTCGCCGCCCAGGAGGACGTCGGCATCTGGCGCATCCCGCTCGGCAGCGGCTCGCCGCAGCTCGTCGACAAGGTCCGGGAGTACGGCGTGCCCGCCGCCTACGACCCCGAGACCGAGGAGTGCAACCCGAGCGGGCCCGACCCCGGTGTCGGAGGCAGGCACCTGACCGCAGACGCCGAGGGCCTGTCCATCTACCGGCAGGACGACGGCGAGGGCTACCTGCTCGCCTCCAGCCAGGGGGACGACACCTTCGTGGTCTACGACCGCCAGGACCCGCGCCAGTACCTCGGCCACTTCCGCGTCGCCGCCGGAACGACGGTCGACGGATCGGAGGTCTGCGACGGGGCGATGGTGACCAGCGCCCCCGTCGGCGGCTTCGAGAACGGCCTCCTCGTCGTCCACGACGGCGTCAACACCCCCACGGTCACCGACGGGAACGGCGAGGTCCGGGAGAACACCAACTTCAAGCTGGTGGACTGGGAGGATGTGGCGGACCCGCTCGACCTGGACGTCACGCCCGGCGACTGGGACCCGCGCGACTAGCAGCGAACCGCACCGACGCGAGTCGCCGCCATGCCGGCCATGGCGGCGACTCGCCGTACCCGGGAGAACACCGCATGACCCACCCGACCCTGGAGGACGTGGCAGCGCGAGCCGGAGTGTCGCGCGCGCTCGTGTCGCTGGTGATGCGCGGCTCCCCCAAGGTCGGCAGGGAGCGCCGCGAGGCGGTGCTCCGGGCGGCCCGCGAGCTCGGCTACCGGCCCAACATGATGGCGCGGGGCCTCGCGGCCGGCCGGACGGGCATGATCGGCGTGCTCCTCTCCGACCTCCGCGATCCCTGGTACGGCGCGGTCTACGACGGGCTCGCCGACGAGGCCGCCCGGCGCGGCGTCCGCCTGCTGCTGGCCACCGGGCGCGGCGGCCCGGCGCGCGAGCGGGCCGCCCTGGACGACCTGCTCGACCTGCGCCCGGACGGCGTCGTGCTGGCGGGGCCGAAGCTGCCCGCCGCCGACATCGAGCGCGCCGCCGCCGGATGCGCCGTGACCGTGGTCGGGCGCTCCGTCCGCTCCGACCGCGTCGACTGCGTGACCGGCGACGGCGCCGCGGCCGTCGAGCGCGCGCTCGGGCACCTGGCGGACCTCGGCCACCACCGCGTCGCCTGCCTCGATCTCGGTCCCCGCCCCTCGCCCCTGCGCCGCGCGTGCCCGTCCGGCGCCGTCGTCGCCCGTCCGGACGAGCTGTGGCGGCCGCACGAGCCGCCGACGGCCGTCCTCGCGCTCGGCGACACGACGGGCGTCGCCGCGCTCGCCGCGCTGCTGCGCGCCGGGAGGCGCGTGCCGGACGACGTCTCACTGATCGTCCACGGCGATCCGCCGGGGGCGCGGGCCGCGGGGGTGACGACGATCGCCTCGCCGCCCGCGGAGATGGGCCGCGAGGCCGCCGCGATCCTGCTGGACCGGATCGGGGACGGTGACGCGCCGGCGAAGACCCGGCGCGTCACCGTCCCGCCCGTCCTCGACGAGCGCGACACCACCCGGTAGCCCGGGCCCCGGAAGCGACGCCCGGAAGGCGTGCCCTCTCGGCTCCGGCCGGATCCGCGGCACGCCCTTCAGCCATGCCCGCGGTACGTGGATCCGCCGTGCCCGCGGCACGCGATTCCGCCGTGCGCGCGGCCTCGCACACCGCCTCTGGCCGGACGCGGCCGGGCGGAGCCGAGCCGCGTCCCGGCGTTCCCGCAGCTCCGCACGGCCGCGGCCGGCACGGGGGAAGACTCCAGTCCAAGTCAGAACGTCAAGATGTAAGAACAAAGTCTTGACGACCGTTCCGGCGCGGGCTACAAATGTGCCCCAAGCCACACGAAGATGACGAGCAGATGAACAACCGGTGTCCGCCGCCGGTCCATCAGATGAACTCGCCATCCGATCGGACAGCCATGGGAGGCACCATGCGGGTCGGACTGTTGGGCGCGGGGCGGATCGGGGCGTCGCACGCCCGGTTCCTGGGCGGCCATCCCCAGGTCGACACCCTGCTGATCGGAGACGCCGACGTCCGCCGCGCCGCGGCGCTGGCCGGCCCGATCGGCGCCCGGGCCGGGGACCCGGAGGCGGTGCTCACCGCCGGGCTCGACGCGGTCGTCATCGCCACGCCGACGTCCACGCACGCCGAGCTGCTCGTCCGCGCCTGCGACGCGGGCGTCCCCGCGTTCTGCGAGAAGCCGGTCGCGCCCGACCTGCGCACGACGCTGGAGGTCCGCGACCGCGCCGCCAAGACGGGGGTGCCCGTGCACGTGGGCTTCCAGCGCCGGTTCGACGCCGGATACGCGGCGGCGCGGCAGGCCGTCCTCGACGGTCGTCTTGGAGCGCTCCACCGCGTCCACCTGGTCACCGCCGACCCGGCGCCGCCGCCGGCCGAGTACGTCCGCTCGTCCGGCGGGATCTTCCGCGACTGCCACATCCACGACTTCGACATCCTGCGCTGGGTCACCGGCCGGGAGGTCGACTCGGTCACCGCCGTCGGCGCCAACCGCGGCGACGCCTACTTCTCGGCCGCCGGGGACGTGGACACCAGCGCCGCCGTCCTGGTCATGGACGACGGGACGCTCGCCACGATGCAGGGCTCGCGGTACAACGGCGCCGGATACGACGTGCGCATGGAGCTGTCGGGCACCGCCGGCACCTGGGTGGTCGGGCTCGACGAGCGCGCTCCGCTCCGGTCGGCCGAACCCGGCGTGGACTGGCCTCCCGGCGATCCGTGGACCGACTTCCAGGAACGCTTCGAACCCGCGTACGCGAACGAGATTGGAACGTTCCTGGAAATGGCGAGGGGCCGCACGGGCAGCCCCTGCACGGTCGACGACGCGCTGGAGGCGTTCCTCGTCGCCGAGGCCGCCACGCTCTCGCTGCGCGAGGGCCGCCGCGTCCCGGTCGCGGAGCTCCGGTGATCTGGGCGGCGGCGTTCGGCGCGGTCGCGCTCGCCTTCGTCTGGATGACCGGCGTCAACGACGGCGCGGCCCTGCTCGGCCTCAGCGGGCGCTACCCCCGCTCGTCCGGGCTGCTGCTGACCGCGCTGGTGCTCGTGCCCCTCGTCCTGGTCCCGCAGGTGACGGTCACGGTCGCGCGGACGTTCACCGAGGGCCTCACCGACCTCGGCGACCGGCGCGGCGCGCTCGCCTTCCTGCTCGGCGTGACCGTCGCGCTCGCCGTCGTCGCCGGGCTCACCAGGCGCGGACTGCCGACCAGCCTGACGCTGGCGATCGTCGGCGGCATCGGCGGCGCCGGTCTCGGCATGGGCCTGGACGTGGCCTGGGGCGGGCTCGGCCTCGTCCTGGTCGTCGGCGCCGCCGCCCCGCTGGTCGGCACGTCCGTCGGGTTCGGCCTCGGGCTCGCGTCGCGGCGCGTGCCGTCCTTCGCCGGGATGCCCGGAGCCGTCCGGACCGCTCACGTCCTGGCCTACACCGCCCAGTGCGCCGCCTACGCCGCCAACGACGGGCAGAAGATGCTCGCCGTCGTCAGCGTGGCGCGGCACGTGGTGTCCACGCGGCGGCTCGGCGGGGTCGGCCCCGTCCAGCCGACCCCGGTGGTGCTCATCGCGATCGCCGTCGTCTTCTGCGCCGGCGCGCTGAGCGCCGTCCACCGGGTGGGCGAGCGGCTGGGGCGCGGGCTCGTGCTGGCCCGGCCGCTGCACGTGGTGTCCACGGAGGCGGCGGCGGCCGCGTCGGTCGCGGCCAGCTCGCTGGCGGGCGCGCCGGTCAGCATGACGCAGTCGGTCACCGCCGGGGTCGTCGGCGTCGCCGCCAGCGAGGGCGCCTCCCGGGTGCGCTGGCAGAACGTCGTCGGCATCGGCGCCGCGTGGCTGTTCACGCTGCCGTTCGCGTTCGCCGCGGGGACGCTCGGCGGCGTCGCGGTGAGGACCCTGTGAGCGCCGCCGTCCGGCCCGTCCGCCGCGTCCGGCTCATCTGGGACGACCTGCGAGGACGCTCCGGAGACCGGGTCGTCGGGCAGGTCGCCCGGCAGATCCGCGCCGTCCGCGACGGCGCCGAGCTGGCCCGGGAGATGGCCGCCGGCCGGGTCCCCTCCGGGGAGGCCCGCGCCCGGATGGCCGAGATCGAGCACGCGGGGGACGCCGAGCGCGCGGCGCTCGCCGCGATGCTGCGCGGCGTCCTCGCCACCCCCATAGACCGGGAGGACCTGTACCGGCTCTCCCGCTCCGTCGACGACGTCCTGGACAACCTCCGCGACTTCGTCCGCGAAGCCGACCTGTTCGGGCCGCCCGGACTCGGCTTCGCCGTCCCGCCGCTGGACGCGGTGCTGGAGGGGCTGACCTCCCTCGACACCGCCGTCCGGAAGGTCCTCGCCGAGCCCGCCGCGGTCACCGTCGCGGCGCTCGGCGCGCGCAAGGCCGGCAACCGCGTCCGGGAGACCCGGCAGGCGGCGCTGACCCGGCTGTTCGCCGGCCCGCTCGACATCGACGTCCTGCGCAGGCGCGAGCTGCTCGACCGCCTGGACGCGGTGGGGCGGCGACTCGGCGAGGCGGCCGACGCGTTGTCGGACGCGATGCTCAAACGCAGTCACTGATCGAACCATGAAGCCGCAGGTCGGGGCTGCGGGTACAGCGCGAGGAGAGAACCCACCATGATCCGCACCATGATGAGAGGGCGCCGGGCACAGGCCGGAGCCGCCGTCGCCGCCGCCCTCGCCACGGCGGCGCTGAGCGCGTGCGCGCCGTCCAGCGGGGGGCAGGCCGGGGCCGACCAGCCCCTCCCGTCCGTGACCGTGGAGGACGCGGCGTCCTTCGACCTGAACGCACTGATCGCCGCCGCGAAGAAGGAGGGCAGCGTCCTCGCCTACGACGGCAGCGGCGACGTGAAGGACATGGCCGCCGCGTTCGAGAAGAAGTACGGCATCAAGGCCGAGGGCGAGAAGTCCAAGGCCGCCGCGACCGCGGAGAAGATGACGCGCGAGGCGCAGGCCGGCAACGTCACCATCGACGTCAGCCTGTTCGAGGACGGCCCGATGCTCGTCGGCCAGCTCCTCCCCCAGAAGATCGTCACCACCTGGATCCCGCCGGACCTCGCCGCGACCATCGGCGAGAAGAACCGGAACCCGCTGATGATGATCTCGAAGGCGTACGTGTTCGCCTACAACCCCAAGCTCAACCCCGGCGGCTGCCCGGTGAAGAACGTCTGGGACCTGACCGACCCCAAGTGGAAGGGGAAGGTCATGATGCAGGACCCGCTGGGCAAGGAGGTCTTCACCCAGTGGTTCACCCAGCTCTCGGAGCGGAGCTCCGACAAGCTCGCGGCCGCCTACGAGCAGCTCGGCAAGGGCAAGCTCAAGACCGGGGAGGACGACGCCGCCCACGAATGGGTGAAGCGGCTGGCGAAGAACGACCCGGTGCTGACCACCGAGGACGAGGACGTCGCGACCGCCGTCGGCGCCCCCAACCAGACCCGGACGACGATCGGGCTGTTCTCGATCGCCAAGTTCCGCGACCTGGAGGGCAAGGGCTTCAACATGAAGGTCTGCGAGGGCCTGAACCCCTGGACGGGCTTCGCCTACCCCAAGTTCGCGACGATCGCGGCGAAGTCCAAGCACCCCAACGCCGCCAAGCTGTTCGTCCACTTCGCGATGTCGAAGGAGGGCTTCGACCTCGAGGCCCACTCCGGCGGCGTGTCCGGCAACGACGCGGTCGGGGTGAGCCCGCACAACCCGCCCGGCCTCACCGACTGGAACACCCAGCTGTACTGGTTCTCCTCCGACAAGCTGCTCGCCGACTTCCGCAACCGCCAGGACATCAAGGACTTCTGGCGCGTCAACCACTCCTGAGCATTGCCCGACCCCCGGCGGGCCGCACGAGCGGCCCGCCGGGCTCCACCCCGGAGGAAGAACCCATGGCGGTCGCCGCCTCCGCACGGCCCGTGTCACGCGGCCGGCGCGTGCTCTACCGGTCCCGCGTCCTGCTGCGCAACCCCACCGTGCTGCTCGGCCTCGTCCTGAGCGCCGCGCTGCTCTACCTCGTCATCGCCCCGCTCGTCTCCGTCGTCTCGGACGCCGGCCGCGTCCAGTACGGCGACGAGGCACGCTCCGGCCAGGGGGCCGGGTCCTGGACGAGCTACTACCTGTGGCGGGTGTTCCGCTCCCCGGTCAGCAGGCTGCTGTTCTGGGAACCGCTCCTGCACACCCTCACGGTCGCGGTCGGCGTCATCGCGTTCGCGCTCGCCGTCGGCGGGTCGATGGCGTGGCTCGTGACCCGCACGAACGTCCCGGGCCGCAAGTTCCTGGCCGGCGCTCTGGTCGTGCCGTACATGCTGCCGTCCTGGACGTTCGCGCTGGCGTGGCTGTCGCTGTTCAAGAACGAGCGGTCCGGCGGGCAGGTCGGCTACCTGCAGGGCGCAGGGATCCACACCCCCGACTGGCTCGCCTACGGGCCGGTGCCGATCATCGTGACGCTCGGCCTGCACTACTACCCCTTCGTGCTGCTGCTGTTCGGCAACGCGCTGCGCCGCATCGACTCGCAACTGGAGGACTCGGCGCGCATCCTCGGCGCCGGCGGCCGGACGGTCCTGCGCCGCATCACGCTGCCGCTGATGCTGCCGGCGCTGTCGTCGGCGGTGCTGCTCGTCCTCGGCCGCGTCCTCGGCACGTTCGGCACCCCCTACATCCTCGGGCTGCCGAGCGACTACAACGTCCTGTCCACGAGCCTGTACCACGCGATCCGCGACCGCAGCACCGGCGTCGCCTCGACGCTCGCCGGCGTGATCGTGCTGGTCGGGGTGCTCGTCGTCGTGGTCGACACCCGGCTGGTGCGCGAGCAGCGCCGCTTCGTCACGGTAGGCGGGAAGGGCGCCATGGACCGGCGCGGCGACCTGCGCCGCTGGCGGTGGCCCGCGTTCGGGCTGGCGATGGCGGTCTTCGCCGCGAGCGTCGTCATCCCGGTGCTGACGCTGCTGCTGTCCACGATCACCAAGACGCCCGGCGTGTTCAGCCCCGGCAACTTCACGCTGAGGTACTGGTTCGGATCCGACATCGAGGGCGCGGTCGGGTTCCCGCACGGCGTGCTGCGCGGGGGCGAGCTGTGGGAGGCGGCCTGGAACAGCGTGCGGATCGTCGGGCTGGCCTCGCTGGTCTGCGGCTTCGTCGGGCTCCTCATCGGGTACGTGGTGGTGCGCGGCGCGGGAAGCCGCGTCTCGGCCTTCCTGCGGCAGGTGTCGTTCCTGCCGTACCTGGTGCCCGGCATCGCGTTCGCCGCCGCGTGCCTGTCGCTGTTCGCCGTCCGGCGCGGCCCCGTGCCCGCCCTCTACGGGACGATCACGCTGCTCGTCCTGGTGATGGTGGTGACGCACCTGCCGTACTCGTCCCGGTCGGGGATCTCGGCGATGATGCAGCTCGGCCGGGAGCCGGAGGAGGCCGCGCAGATCAGCGGGGCGCGCTGGCCGACCCGGATGGTCCGCATCATCATCCCGATCCAGCGGGGCGCGCTCGTCACCGGCGTCGTCCTGCCGTTCATCTCCGGGCTGAAGGAGCTCAGCATCGTCATCATGCTGACCACGTCCGGGACGCAGCTGCTCACCACCCTGTCCATCGGGCTCGTCGACTACGGCTACACCCAGCTCGCCAACGGCGTCGTGCTCGTCATCGCCCTGCTCTCGTTCACCATGACCTACCTGGCCCAGCGGCTCACCAAGAGCAGCCTGGCCTCGGGCATCGGAGGTTGACCATGCCGGCCATCACCCTCAGCGGAGTGGTCAAGAACTACGTCAGCGGCGGCCGCGCCGCCGTGAAGGACCTCGACCTCGTCATCCCGGACGGGTCCTTCACCTGCCTGCTCGGGCCGTCCGGCTGCGGCAAGACCACCACCCTGCGCATGATCGCCGGGCTGGAGCAGCCGACGCAGGGCGAGATCAGCGTGGGCGACCGGGTCCTGGACTCGGTCGAGCGCGGCGTCTACGTCCCGCCGGAGAAGCGGGACATGGGGCTGGTGTTCCAGAACTACGCGCTCTGGCCGCACCTCACCGTCCGCGGCAACACCGAGTTCGGGCTCCGGATGCGCCGGGTGCCGGCGGAGCGCCGCAAGGCCCGCGCGCGGGAGGCCCTGGAGAAGGTCCGCGTCGCCGACTGCATGGACCGGTACCCCTCCCAGCTGTCCGGCGGCCAGCAGCAGCGCGTCGCGCTGGCGCGGATGCTCGCCGTCGACCCCGACGTCCTGCTGCTGGACGAGCCGCTGTCGAACCTCGACGCGCGGCTGCGCCTGGAGATGCGGACGGAGCTGAAGCGCATCCACGAGGAGACGGGCGCGACGGTCGTGTTCGTCACCCACGACCAGATGGAGGCCATGACGATGGCCACGCACATCGCCGTCATGGCGGAGGGGGAACTCCAGCAGGTGGCGCCGCCTATGGAGATGTACGAGCGGCCGGCCAACCGGTTCGTCGCCGAGTTCGTGGGAAGCCCGCCGATGAACATCGTCCCCCTCGGCGACGAGCCCGACGGGCTGGCCGGGTCGCTGCTGCGCTTCGTGGAGAAGAACGCCGGCCTGAGCGGGCCCGCGTGCGCGGGCGTCCGCCCCGAGGCGCTGAAGCTGGCGAGGTCGCGGGACGAGGTGCCCGACGCGGCCTGGACGGACGAGGCCGTCGTCGAGACCGTCCTGCCGACCGGATCGAGCTGGACCGTGCAGCTGCGCGTCCTGGACACCGACCTGTTCGCCGTCACCCACGAGGACCCCGAGGCGGCCCCGGGCGACCGGCTCCACTGCTGGACGCGTCCCGGGCGGCTGCACGTGTTCGCCGAGGACGGCTCCCGGATGGGCGCCTGGGACGACGCCGTCGCGCCCGTCAAGAAGGCCGCCCTGTGACCGCGCCCCTGCGCCGGCCGCGGGCGCTGCTGCTGGACTTCGGCGGCGTGCTGGTCGAGACCTCCAGGCGGGACGGCTGGCAGGCCGCCCTGGCCAAGGAGGTTCACGCCCTTCTCACCGGCGCCGGCTCCCGCGAGCTGGACGCCGCCGCGATCGAGACCGACATCAGGGCGGGCGCGGCCGCGGACAAGTGCTGGAAGGACGCCATGTCCCGCCCGTACGCGCCGCGCGAGATGACCCACGCCGCGTTCTGGGGCGACTACGTGGCGGCCGACTGGCCCGCCCCCGCGCGGCAGCTCGTCGTCGCGCACGCCACCCCGCTGTGCAAGCGGATGGGCGAACTGCGGCAGGACCGCCGCACCCGTCCCGGCATCCCCGAACTGCTCGACGCCGCCGCCGGGTTCGGCATCCCCTGCGCGGTCGTCAGCAACGCGCTGTCCGGCGCGGTGCACCGCGACTACACGGCGTCGACGGGGCTGGCGGGCAGGCTCGCCCTGGAGGTCTACAGCGACGAGGTCGGGATCCGCAAACCCAACCCGGAGATGATCTGGATCGCGACCCGCGCGCTCGGCGTCGAGCCGCCGGACGCCTGGTACGTCGGCGACAACTTCGACCGGGACGTCCTGTGCGGGCACCGCGCCGGCGTCGGCGGGAACGTGCTGATGGTGGCCAAGGGCACCCATGACGTCCCGTACGAGGTCCGATGCCGTCCCGACGCCGTCGTCGACGACGGGCACGGACTGCTGGACCTGCTCACCGCCACGACAGAAGGAGAACGATGAGCGTCGACGTCCCCGCTTCACGGGAGCTCGCCGGGATCGCCGAACTCGCCGCCCGCGCCACCGGGGACCGTCTGCGGACGGCGTTCCGGTCGCGTCCCCCGGTGGATCACAAGCGCGACCTGCACGACCCGGTCACCGAGCACGACCGGGCGGCGGAGGAGACGATCCGCCAGGTGCTCGCCGAGCACACCCCCGGCAGCGTGGTCGTCGGCGAGGAGGGCGGCGTGGGCGGCGGCGACGGCGACCTGCGCTGGTTCGTCGACCCCATCGACGGGACGGCCAACTTCGCCGTCGGCCTGCCGTTCTTCTGCGTGTCCATCGGCGCGGCCCTCGACGGCGAGCTGGTGGCCGGCGTCGTCTACGACCCGGTGCGCGACGACATGTTCACCGCCACTCTCGACGGCGCCACCTGCAACGGCGAGCCGATCCGCAGCCGCGGAGCCACCCGCGACGAGACCGCGGTGCTCGTCACCGGCTACCCCAACGCGCGGGAGATGCACCGCCGCGGTGAGGAGGCGCTGCGGAACTTCGGTTCGCTGGTGGACGCGTTCGCCACCGTGCGCCGTCCGGGCAGCGCCGCCCTCACCCTCGCCCACGTCGCCGCCGGATGGGCGGACGTGGCCTACGGCACGTCCGTCAACGCGTGGGACGTCGCGGCGGCCGTACTGCTGGTCAGGCAGGCCGGCGGCACCTATCTGCCGCTGAACGGGGAGCCCGGCGGCCGCGACTGGGAGGCCCCCGGCTACCTGGCGTGCGTGGCCGGCTTCGACCTGGACGGTTCTGTCATCGCCGAGGTCGCGGGCCTCGTGAAGGCCGGTGAGCCCGCATGAGCGCCACCGGACTGAGGACCGTCGACTGGATCGTCACCGACCTGGACGGAACCCTCGTCGGGCGCGACCTGCGGATCGTCGAGCCGAGCCTGGCGGCGCTGCGCCGCTTCATCGCCTCCGGCGGCACCGTCGTCATCGCCACCGGGCGCAGCGAGGAGGCCGCGCTGCCGTACTACGGGACGCTCGGCCTGACGACCCCCGCGATCCTGTACAACGGGGCGCGCGTGGTGGACCTCAGCACCGGCGCCGTCCTGCACCGGCGCTGCCTCGGCGTCGCCGCCTGGGCGAAGCTCACGCTGCTGTTCGCCGAACTGCCCGCCGGGGTCTGGCCGGTCGCCTTCACCCAGGGGCGCGCGCACACCACGGGCTCCTCGCCGGCCCTGCTGGAGTACGCCCGCCGCGACGGGATCGAGCTCAGGCGGATCGGCTCGTGGGGCGACCTGCCGTTCGACGACATCGTCAAGGTCATGCTCATCTGCGACCGCCCCGAGCTGATGGATCCGGCCGAGGAGGTGGTTTCGGCGGCCGTGTCGGGCGTCACCCTCGTCAGGTCCGAGAGCACCTACCTGGAGGCGCTGCCCGCGGGCGCGACCAAGGGCACGGCGCTGCGCGAGCTGGCCGCCTCCCGCGGCGTGGCCCTCAGCGCCGTCGCGGCGATCGGCGACAACCCGAACGACCTGGACATGATCCAGGCCGCCGGGCTCGGCGCCGCCGTCGGGGACGGCGCCGAGGCCGTCCGGGCCGCCGCCGACGTGGTGGTGGGCCCCTGCGCCGAGGGCGCCGTCGCCGACCTCGTGGCCCGCGTCCTGCCGTGATCCTGACCGTCGTCGGCTGCGCGGGCACCGTCCCGGGGCCGGAGGCCGCCTGCTCCTGCTACCTGCTGGAACACGGCGGCTTCCGGCTCCTGCTGGACGCCGGGACGGGCGCGCTCGGACCGCTGCAGCGCTTCGCCGACCCGTGCGCGATCGACGCCGTGGTCATCAGCCACCGGCACCGCGACCACTGCTCGGACCTGGTACCCCTCGCCTACCTGCGGGACCGCCGGGGCGCCCCCGCCCGGCTGCCCGTGATCGCCCCGGCGGGCACCGAGGCGCACGTCGCCGCCCCGGCCGGCTACGCGCGGGCCCTCGACTGGCGGGAGCCGCCCGCGGGGCCGTCCGGGCTCGGGCCGCTGACGATCGAGACGGCTCCGGTGCGGCACTCGGTGCCGGCGCAGGCCGTCCGGGTCACCGCCGGCTCCGCGAGCCTCACCTACTCCGGCGACTCCGGCGAATGCGCCGAGCTCCTGGAACTGGCCCGGGGAACGGACGTCCTCCTCTGCGAGGCGGCGGCGGCCGTGGACACCCCCGGCTCCGCCGCCGCCCACCTCACCCCGACGCAGGCGGCACGCCTGGCCAAGGAGGCGGGCGCCGCCCACCTCGTCCTCACCCACCTGCGGCCCTGGGCGGATCCCATGGCCGCCCTGCGGGAGGCTCGCGAGTCCTACGACGGCCCCCTGACGCTGGCGACCCCCGGCCTGAGACTGATCGCCTGACTGAATCCAGGGTGTGCGATGCTCGGCCACCGCATCACCGCGGTCGGCCGTTCCTCGCTCAAGGGCGGGCTCCAGGCCGCCCGCCCGGGCCCTCGCCGGGCGGGTGGCCCACCCGCGCGATGCCGTTGCGCCGGAGTGGTCAGGCGTTGCCTCCCCACCGGGCGCCCGCGTACCTGGCGAGAGTCATCTCGATCTCCTTGCGGGAGCCCTTGAGCCGGTGGACGGGCACGACCATGATCCAGCCGCTTCCCCTGTCCAGATAGCACAACGGCGTCCGTGGCCCCCGAGCCGCAGGCAAGGGCGTCCCCGGCAACGGGAAGACGCAGACCGCCCACCCGGCCGGCTTCGCGCGGCGCACCACGACCCGGCCGATCTCGTGCCACCCGTAGTGGACCCGGCGGCCGCCGTACTGGAGTTCGAGGCCCTCGGCGCCGACCCGCAGTTCACATGGCCTCCAGAGGGCGTTCAGGAGGGGGAGCATCCACACCACGGGCTCGCGCACGAGCCAGAAGGCCAGAACGGACATGATCGCGAGCATCAGAGCGATGAACACGCCGGCCGAGTCCACGGAGCCGGCCGCGGTGGTCACGGTCAACAGGCCGAGAGCGATCCCCGCGAAAAGGCGGAGCGCGTGTCCGACGAGCGCGAGGATCACGGGAGCGACACTGGCCTCGAACCGCACGGACTGGTGGCGGTCGGGCGGCGGCGCCGTTCGGGTCCGGTCGTCCTCGAAGGCGCTCGTCACATCGTTCGCCGGCGGGCGGGTGGTGGCGCCGGTGACGTGATACTGCGTCAGCATGTCCTGCACGGGAGGGGGAAGCCACGCACCGCCATGACCGGCAGAGGAGAGGACTCCCACCAGTTCCGCCGGGTCCGGGCGGGCGGCGGGGTCCTTGGCGAGGCAGTCCGCGACGACGCCTTTCAGCGGGGCGGGCAGAGCGTCCAGAACGGGCGGCTTGTGCACCACCCGATAGGTCAGCGCCTCCACCGGCCCTTCCCCGAACGGGCGGACTCCCAGGGCGTAGGCGAGAACGGCGCCGAGGGCGAACACGTCGCACGCCGGGGTGAGCGTTCCCTCGGAGATCAACTCCGGTGCCATGAAACCGGGGGTCCCGGCAAGGGCGGTGACACCGGAGGCGTCGACCGCCCGGGCGATGCCGAAGTCGATGACGCGCGGCCCGTCGGCGGCGAGCAGGACGTTCGAAGGCTTGAGATCGCGGTGAACGACGCCGGCGCCGTGGACGGCCTCCAGCGCCTCCGCCAGCCCCGCCCCCAGCGCGAGTACCGAGACCGGCGGGAACGGCCCGTGCTCGGCGACCGCGGCGGCGAGCGACGGCCCGGGCACGTACGCCGTGACCAGCCATGGGATCTCCGCGTCGGGATCCGCGTCGACGACGGGGGCGGTGTGGAAGCCGCCGACCTGGCGCGCGGCCTCCACCTCGCGTTTGAACCGCCTGCGGAACTCGGCGTCGGCGGCGAGACCCGGATGGACCAGCTTCACGGCGACCGGCCGGCCTCCGGGAGACGAACCCAGGAACACCTGCCCCATTCCACCGGCGCCGAGGCGGGCCGACAGCGCGTACCGGCCGATCGCACGAGGGTCCCCGGGCCGTAGAGCGTCCACCGCAGTCCTCATCTTCCGTTGTTCGTCATCCGCACTCGATCATGGGACGTCTCCCGATGGAAGCGAACCGGTGCGGTTTCTGCCAGTGGCTCTTTCGAAGCGGGTGAGCATGGGAAGCGTGGACGGCCCACTCACGTTCCCGCCATCATCCCTCAATTACGTCCGCGCGTCTTTAACGATGCCTCCACGATCCTTTGACACCGTTCACGGATCCGCGCCGCGCTCGCCCGGGCCCGCGTGGCGGGGCATGGCGCGGCGTCCAAGGCTCCGAAGGGCGCCCGCCCGAGAAGCGAACAGTAACCTCGTGGCCATAACGAGCGGACTTGGGGAAGCCAGTGATCGAAACGGTGTACAGAACCGAGGACTTCCCCCCGGCCGAGAGATTCGACCGCTGGCGGGAATGGATGGGGCGTACGCACGCTCCCGTGGATCTGAGCAGCGAATATGCAGCTGATTTCCGCGCCCACCAGCGCACCTTGCAGCTCGGCGCGGTGACCGTGTGGCCGTCGGCCGTCCAGCCGCTGCTGTCCCGGCGCACGGCGAAACTCATCAGGCACTCCGATCCCGAGACGTACAACCTCACACTCGTCGTCGAAGGGATGGCACGCGCCAGCTGGGACGACCGGGAGGCGGAATACCGTCCCTACGACCTGCACGGCCAGAACTCCTGGCACCCCTGCACGGTCCAGGTCGGGGAGCGTGACCGGTCCGTCAGGTGCGTGGGCGTCGAGATTCCCCGGGACCTCCTGGCGCTCCCGCGCAGGAGCGCCGACCGCGCGATCGGCCGGCCGCTGTCGGCACGGGAGGGCGTCGGAGCGTTACTGGGCGGCCTCCTCACCCGCCTCAGCACCGACACCGCCGCCTACCTGGCCACCGACGGCCCCCGGCTCGGCGCCGTCGTGACCGACCTGGTCTCGGCCCTGTTCGCCCACACCCTCGACGCCGAACGCGACCTCTCCCCCGAGGCCCACCGACGGACTCTGACTCTGAGCATCCGCTCCTTCGTCGCCCGGAACCTGCACGATCCGGAGCTGACCCCGTCAGTCGTCGCGGCCGCGCACCACATCTCGACCAGCCATCTGTACCGTCTCTTCCAGGACGAGGACGTCACCGTCGGCGCACTGATCCGCCGCGAACGCCTGGAACGCGCCCGTCGGGACTTGGCCGATCCGACCCAGCACGGGGTCCCGGTCCACGAGATCGCCGCCCGCTGGGGTTTCACCCACCATTCGGCCTTCACCCGGGCCTTCCGAGCCGCCTACGACACCTCTCCCAGCGACTACCGGCAGGCAGTGGTGGCGGGGGACGGAACGGCCGTGCCGCAGGGGAACGCTCAACCCTTACAGGGGCCGCACCTACAACCTCCACAATTCGAAGCCGGTGGTCCCGGGGCCTCAGGCCCCGGGACCGGTCGGGTTGGATCGGGCCCGGCCGCGGGCGGCCGGGCCCGGTCGGACACTTGGTATCCCGCCCCTCCCCTCCCGCCGGCGAGCCTTACTCGCTCGACAGTCGCAGGTAGCGAATCGCCTGCTGAGAGGTGAGGGAGGTGGGAAGGTCCAGGAGCTGCCGCTGCCAGATGCCCACGTTCTCACGCCATGTGCGGTAGAACGACAAGCAGCTGATCGGGGAGATCTCCATGAGACGCTTCCTCGCCTCGTCGAGGCGCCGCAGGACCCGGTCGCGATCCGGAGATCGCTCGTCCATCACGGGAGCGGACCCGCGCAGGCGGTTCCCCACTTCCTCGATGAAACGCGAACGCTTCTTGATCGCGTCCATCCAGAAGTAGAGCGTGGACACGTCCGCGCCGGAATGGAGGGCCCGGACCAGGCCTTCGGCGATGAGTTCGCCGAACTCCTCCGGTGCGGCGTTCCGGCTGAACGGATCGTACGGCAGCTGCCGCAGCCTCCCCGCGAAGCCCGCGGAGCGATCGGCGACCGCGTCGTACATGAACAGCCAGTCCTCGTTGTAGATCGCGGGGAAGTACGTATCCGCGCGACGCGTGTCGACGAGGAGCGCGTTGCCTCCGATGAAGGTCGACTGCGCTCCCCCGGAAACCCGATTGGCGTGACATACGACCGAATTATCCGGAAAATCGGGAACCTGAAATCCCACCACCCGATACTGCTCGGTCAGAGCGGCGGCCCTCCGGATCAGAGAAGGCTCCATGTCCCGTATGTCGTCATCCAGGAAGAGGATCGTCCGCCAGCCGCACAGGCGGGCAAGGAGCAGACCGATGTTCCTCTTCATCGCGATGTCCGTGTGCTTCTCCATCGCCCGCCGCTCGAAGTCGAGCAGCGGGTGACTGTGCCCTGGCGGGACCGTCAGGCAAAGTGCGTTCGAGGGCAGGACATGTCCCATCACGATCCCCCGCGACTGCGAGGACGTGCTGCACAACAGGACGATCGTGCACTTCAACGCCTCCGCCAAGGCGATCACTGGCCCCACTCGGTGTGGAGCGACCGTGGGAACCATAATGGCGTCCACCGTGCCGTGGCTTACACTTCCGCCGACCCCCGAAAGGTCTTTCAGCAGTTTAATGTGCGACCCCACATGGGCCGTCTGGCCTAATCCATCAGTACACATCTTTCCTCCGTTTGCGTTCGTTCGTGACCTGGTCACGAACGGTCCGAGAACAAGATTGATCTGGACACTACGTACTGTCCGGGGTGGCACGAGAAGGGCAACGCGCACTTCGGAGCCGCGGACCGCAGGAATGAGACCCGGCGGGTGCCCCCTCTCCACCGCCCGAGCCGAATCTCCGAACGGCCAGAGGGCGCGCTACGAGGTCATTTCGATCATGTCGAGCACCTCGGACGTCGGGCGCACGTCGCCGAAGGACCGGTAGACGGTGTGCAGGGTGGCGTTGTGGTCCTGGTCGCGGCGCGCCGCGTTCGCGTCGGCGACCATGATGACCCGGAGCCCGAGGGTGCTCGCATCGCGCGCGGAGGACTCGCAGCACACGTTGGTGACGGTGCCGGTGATCAGGACCGTGTCGACCTCGCGCTCCTCCAGCAGACCGGGAAGGAGGCACCGCCCCGGAAAGAAGGCGCTGGCCGCCGACTTCTCCACCAGCAGATCGTCGGCACGGGCCGCGAGGCCGCACCACAGGCGGTCGGCCATCGGCCCGGTGCCGCCGGCGGTGCGGTACGTCTCGGCCGCCTCCGGTCCGAAGAACTCGTCGCCCACCGCCGTGCGTTCGCCCACCGCGGGCAGGACCCAGGCGACCGTGCCGCCTGCGGCCCGCAGAGCGTCGGCGAGCCGGCGGATGTTGGGCACGATCCCCCGGCAGTAAGGGTTGCCGGACACGAAGAACGGCACCATGTCGAGCACCACCAGCGCCGTGCGGGCGGGAACGGGGTGCGTGAACGCGAACCGGCGACCGCGGCGGCGTTCCTGGCGGGCGTACTCCCGGGCCTCGATCCGCCACTCGTGCCGAAGCGCCTCGTCCTCTGACGGCACGGCCACTCCTCGACCTCCGGCAGCCATAGGCTGCGGGCGTGAACTACAGCGAGCTTGAGGCTGCCATTCTCCGACTGGTCATCGAAGCCGCCGAGGAGGACGTTCGCACTTTCGGAGAGGAGACGGTGACTCGTCTGGTGCGGCCGGAGCTGCTCCGCGGGGCGGCCGAGGACGAACTCGACGACGACGCCCGGGCGGCACTCGCCGCCGCCTGCGCGAACGTCCGGACGATCAGCGCCGCCGAGCTGCAGGACGCGCTGGCGACGATCCATGACGGCATCCTCGTCGACGACGATCTGGACACCGGAGTCCTCACCGTCATCAGCGCGCTGGGGCATTGGCAGAGCTACCTGGAGCAGAACCGGCGCGGCGAGCTCTACGAGCTCGCCATCCGCTCCGTCGAGGACGTCGACCACGAGGTCTCCGCCGATCTCGACGACTTCCTCGCCACGCCGGAGATGGCCGCCGAGTACGAGCGCATCCGCCGCCTGCTGGCCCCGGCGCGAGACGGCGGCGCCTCCGCGCCGTGACGCCTCGACCGGCGTCCCTAGCCGGGCGCGGGGCGATCGGCGAAGACGCCGTGCAGCATGCCCGTGGCCTGCCCGACCTCGATGAGATAGCCGTCCGGGTCGCGCATGTAGCAGCGGATCTCCGCCTTGCGGTCCAGGGGCTCGGTCAGGAACCGCGCACCCCGGGCGGTGGCCGCCGCGTAGAACGCTTCGATGTCGGCGACCCGGACGTTCAGGAAGGACGACACGGGATCCCCGGGCTCGGGCGGCCTCAGGACGACGTCGGGCTTGTCCGGCGTCGGGCCGCCGCCGGGGTTCATGATGATCCAGGTGTTGGCCACCCGGACGATGGCCGGGTTCTCCGAAAGCACCACCTCACCGCCGAGGACGTCCGCGTAGAACTCCCTGGAGACGGCCACGTCCCGGACGGTCAGGAAGTGTGTGAGCACGAGCCCCTGGCTCGGCGCCGGAAGGTCGCCTTGGTCCGGCATTCGGATTCCTCCATGTCGCAGGTGACACCTGTCCCCGAGCCGGGGTGCGCGTCCCTCCGGGACGGCCCGGCCGCGGTCACGCCTGGACGGCAATAGGAATTGTCCATACTCGCGGCAGCGGAACGCCGCGCCCGGGACTATGGGCCGGTCGCCGAATCCGTCAAATTCTGGTCAAGTGAAGAAGGACCTGTCGGGCGCCGCCCGGAACCGACACAATCGCCCGTATGACGATCACGGCGGCGACGCCGCCCGCGCGCCGGGCTCCCGTGGACCTCGCCCGGGGGTTCCTGACGGGCGGCGTGCTGGGGACGTCGCTGGCCGCCCTCGTCGCCGGCGTCGTCATCGAGAGGGTGCCGCTGTTCGTCACGGGTCTGGCGGCGCCTGCGGTCTACGGCCTGCTCGTCTTCCTCGCCGGTGTGCCGCGGCGCCACCGGGAGGCGTCCGTCGCGCCCCGCACGGCGCTGGCGGTGATCGAGAGTCTGGAGGCCGTCAAGGGCGAGGAGACCGACGTCCCGGTGCGCTTCGATCTCACGGTCGCGCCGGACGGCGCGCCGGCGTACCGCGTCGAGATCAGGCAGGACGTCCATATCGCCGACCTCCCCGACTATCGGCCGCAGGGCGTCCTGGTGGTCGAGTACGCGCCGGACCGGCCATGGCGGGTGAGGATCGTGAAGCGGCCGACACCCGAGTGGGAGGAACGGGCGGCCGGCGCGCGCATCGACTCAGCGCCCGGGCCCGCCATGGTGAGCGACCCCCCGGAGGGCACGGCCGCCGGTTTCGCCACGCTCTTCGGCCTGCTGCTCGGCGCCGCCGCAGTGGTCCTGCTCTTCCGTGCCGACCTGTTCCCCGAGAGCGGCGCCGCGCAGCAGCCCACCTCGCAGCCGTCCGTCTCCTCCACGCCCACGCCGTCGACCACCATCGTGACGTCGGCGTCCAGCACGATGGTCCTCGGCCCGGGCCGGTCGCTGCTCGACGAGGGAGAGCTGCGCCGGGCCGTCGACTCGCTCACCGAAGGCAAGGACAGGCACCGGGCGGTCACCCTCGTCGTGCAGAACCGCCTGCTGTCGATCGTCTTTCTCCCCACCGGGAAAGAGGCCCCGCACTTCGACTTGCGTTCCGTGCCCTACGACCGCATCCCTTCCCTGGTCACGGCGGCCAAGACCACCCTCGGCATCGAATCACCGCGGAGCTGGCAGCTCACCGCCCACCGCGTCACCGGCTCCCTCACCATCAGGATCACCGTGACCGGCTCCGAAGGCACGGCCTCGATGGAGGCGGACGGGCGCGGCGAAGTGGTGCGGCGCAGCCCGGTGCGGTGACACCGGCGGCGGCGTGTCCGGCGGACCGTTCCTGAATGGCAGGAGGAAGACGTATGGGCTGGCACGGATACCTCGCGCTGTGGTGCGCGGTTCTGGGGACGGTCGCGCTGGCCGGCTACGGGCTGTCGCTGGCCGGGATGACCCGGGCGCAGCGGACGGTCCGGGTCACGGGGCGGATCGTGCAGGTGCGGGAGCCCCGGCACGGCGGCTCCAGGAAGGGCGGTATATCGGTGGTCGTCTCCTACCGCGACCCGTCCAGCGGACAGGAGGCCATCGTGACGAACGACGGTGACCGGGGCGAGATGATCACCGCCGCGTGGACGGGCCGCGAGATCGGAGTCCACTACCCGCGCGGAAGGCCGCACGCCTACCGGTTCACCGACCGTCCCCAGCAGGGTGGCCGCGGCCTCGGCCTGCCGAACCTCGCGCTCTTCCTGGTCTACGCCGGGGCGGTGGTCGGCGCCGCGATCGACCGGGGCTGGCCGTGGGCGCTGATCGGCTTCTGCGGGCCGTGGGCCGTCGTCGGCGCCTGCCACCTGCCCGGGAACATCCGCGACACGCGCCGCCGCCGCGAGACGCTGGCCTCCATGATCGCCGTCCAGGGCCGGGTCATCGCGGTGCTCAGGGACGTCAGAACCGACGAGGAAGGCGGCACCTCCACCACCATCACGCCGGTCGTGGCGTTCACCACGCGGGAGGGCGCGGCCGTCACCGCCCACTGCACCGAGCGGATGCCGGACCCGGCCGACGCACGGGGCCGGGAGGTCACGGTGCACTACACACCGGACGACCCGGCCGTCTACACCCTGAACCGCGTGGCCGAACAGCGCTCCCTGAGAACGGACGTCGCCGTCAACGTCGTGGGCCTTCTCGCCGTCGCGTCGGCGGCCGTCGCGGGAGCGGTCATGTTGTGAGGCCCGCGGACGATCGGGCCGGAGGAGTTGGGACGCGGTGAAGTGCGCCTTTAGGCTGGGGGTGTGCTGTTTCATCGCGGGCCTCTCCACCCGGCCCTCGATCCGTTCGTTGCGGGCCTCGGCTATTCCGAGTCGCACGGCCCTGCCGTCCGCGAGCGGTCCATCCCGACCGGCTGCGCCCAGCTGTTCGTCAACCTGCACGCCGACGCGTTCACCGGCGGGGCCGGCGGAGCCGCGGTCCTCGGCGCGACGTCCCGGCCCTCCGTCATCGACACGGAGGACCAGAGGGCCATCGCCTGGGTCGCGTTCAAGCCCGGCGGCGCGTTCCCCTTCTTCCCGCCCGAGCCCGGGCTGGTCGTCCTGGAGGATCTCTGGGGCCGCGCCGGGGCGGTCGTGCGGGAACGGCTCCTGGAGGCCGATGGCCCCGCCGAGATCCTGGACGCGCTGGAGTCGGTCCTTCTCGAGGCGGGCGACCTGGACCGCGACCCCGCTCTGGAGGCCGCGATCTCGGCGCTCGACCGGGGCGTCCCCGTCGGCGAGGTGGCCGACCGGCTCGGCTTCACCCGCAAGCGCCTCATCGGGCTCTTCCACGATCGCGTCGGCCTGACGCCCAAGCGCTTCGCCCGCGTGCGGCGGTTCCAGCGCACGCTCCGGCGGATACCGTACGACCGCCCGGTCGACTGGGCGGAGCTCGCGTTCACCTGCGGCTACGCCGACCAGTCGCATCTGATCCGCGACTTCCGCGACATCGCCGGGCTGCGGCCGACCGAGTACCGGCCCCGCTCCCCCGACCAGCCCAACCACGTGCCGCTCTGAGGGAAATTCGTCCAATACGGGGCACGCGGGCGGCCCGCACGATGGAGCCATGAACCTTTTCCCGAAACTCGTCGTCGACGACGCGGGCCGTGCCGTCGAGTTCTACACGACGGTACTCGGCCTCAAGGAGACCGAACGCTTCGAGACACCGGACGGGAAGATCGTCCACGTCCGGCTGGTCCTCGGGGACGTCCAGCTCACGCTCAAGGACGAGGACGCCGTCGACGCCGGGCCGACCGCGCTCGGCCTCGACCGCTCCCCCGTGATCATCAATCTGGAGGTGCCCGACCCCGACGCGGTCGGTTCCCGCATGGAGGCGGGAGGGGCGACCGTGATCTACCCCATCGAGGACCACCCGTACGGCCGCATGGGCCGGCTCCGCGACCCGTTCGGCCACGTCTGGATCCTCCGCCTGCTCGACGGCGGATGATCCGGCCCGGCCGCCGCCGGCCAGGTCATGCGAGCGGCCGACTTCCGCAAACAGGGTCTGATACGCGCTTAGGCCCTGCTTGCGGGGTTAGGGCAGCGTCATGGTCCTTGAACTCCTGCGGCGCGGCGCGGCGGCGGCCGGTGGTCTCCCGGGCGGGGGAGCCGTCGTCCGCGCGGCGGACCACGCGGGGGCTCTGGGCGTCCGGGCGGCGGCCGTGCCGATCCGCCAGACGAGACGCGTCCTCGGTGGAGCCGGAAGCATGGCGGCGCAGGCTCTCCGGCCGGCGCGGACCGTCCACAGGTACCCGGAGCGGCTGCACATCGAGCTGCGTCACCTGCACAAGGCGGAGAGGCGGTCCGAGGCGCAAGCCCTGGAGCACGCCGTCGAAGGGCTTCCCGCCGTGCGCTGGGCGCGGGTCAACGCGGCCCTGGGACGGTTGATCGTCCACGTGTCGGAGGAGGTCCCGCCGGAGTCCGTCCTGGAGATCGTGGAGGCACTGGACGCGGTCCTGGAGGGCGAGGAGCCCGAGGCGGGCGGCACCGCGGCACCGCCGACGGCGCTGGCCCTCGGCGCCGACCTGGCGGGGCTCGCGATCACGGGGGCGCAGTGGCTGCTCGGGCGGGCCGTGCTGCCGTCCGAGGTCGCGGGCCTGGTGGCCTTCGCGGACGCCGTGCCCGTCCTGCGCGGCGTTCTGGCCGGGCTGGTCCCGGGTGCGCCGGTCGAGCGGTGGATGCCGCTGACGCAGGCCGCCGTGCAGGCGTTCGCGCCCGGCGGGACGGGGCTCGCCGTCGACGTGGCGCAGCGGCTCTGGCAGCGCCGCGAGGCCGCCGCCACCGGCCGGCTGTGGCGGACCGCCGAAGCGGAACTGACCGGCGCGCCCGAGCAGGCCGGATGCGCCCACGTGTCCGGCGGTCGTTCCCACGACCTGCGCGACGGGCCGCCGGAACGGCACGCGGCCCGGATGCTCTCCGTCGGCCTCGGCGGGCTCGTCCTCGGGGGGCTCCTGACCGGCAGTGCGCGCCGCGCGCTGGACGTCGGGGTCGCGGCGGTGCCGAAGGCGCCCCACGCCGCCCGCGAGATCTTCGCGGCCGAGCTCGCCGCCCGGCTGGCCGGCCGGGGAGTGCTCCCCCTGGATCCGGCGGCGCTGCGCCACCTGGACCGGATCGACACGGTGGTGCTGGACGCCGACGTCCTGCAGACCGCGGACCTGGTGGTGGACGAGGTCGCCGTGCTCGCGGACACGCCGGAGGCCGAGGTGGCCGAGCGCGTCCACGCGCTGCTGGCGCCCGGGGCGCCGGACGAGGTCAGGGAGGCGGACGGGTGGTCCCTCGGTCCCGCCGCGAGCGTGCTGCCCGACGGGGAGGTTCCGGCCGAGGGCCGGGACCTCCCCGGTTCGGGTCCGGTGCTGGCCCTGGCCGAGGGCGGACGGCCGCGCGCCCTGATCCGCATGCGCCGCTCCCTGCGAGAGGAGACGAACGCCCTGGTGACCGCCGCGCGGGAGGCCGGCGCGAAGATCGTCCTGGCCGGCTCCGGAGTCGAGCTGCCGCTCCCTCCCGACGAGACCGCCCCCGGAGGCCCGGACCTGGCCGGCTCCGTCCGCGCACTGCAGGAGGACGGCGCGGGCGTCCTGCTGATCTCCCGCGATCCGGCGGCGCTCGCCGCGGCCGATGTCGGCGTGGCGGACTGGACGGACGGTGCGGGCGGGGCGCCGCCATGGGGCGCGCACCTGCTGGTCCTGCGGGATCCGGCGGCGGCCGCGCATGTCGTCCATGCCGTCGCCGCCGCGCGCCGCGTCAGCGAGCGGGGCGTCATGCTCGCATGGTCGGGCACGGGCGTGGCCGCTCTGCTCGCCCTCACCGGGCCGCCCGGAAAGGCGGCCGACCGCGCTCTGGCCGCCGTCAACGGCGCGGCGGCCCTGGGGATGGCCTACGGCGCCTGGACGGCCCGCGAGGTGATGCGGCGGGTTCCCGCGCCGGCGCTGCCGTCCACGCCGTGGCATGCCTTGCCCGTGGAGGCGGTGCTGGAGCGCCTCGACAGCCGCGCCGGGGGCCTGTCCGATGCCGAGGCGCGCGACCGGGGCGAGCACGGCGCGGACCGCGCGCGCCGCGGAGGGGGCCGCCGGGCGCTGCCGCGGGCCGTGGTCCAGGAGCTGGCCAACCCGCTGACGGCGGTGCTGGCCGCGGGCGCGGCCGGTGCGGCGGCGGTCGGCTCGCCGGTCGACGCCGCGCTCGTCGCCGCGACCATCGGCCTGTCGGGCCTGGTCGGCGGCCGGCAGCGGGCCTCCGCGGACGAGATCATCGCGAGGATCTCGGCCAGGTCCGGCGAGCCGGTCGCCGTTCTGCGGGACGGCGAGGAGACGCGGGTGCCGGCGAAGCGGCTCGTCCGCGGCGACGTCCTGGTGCTCGCCGCCGGGGACGCGGTCCCGGCCGACTGCCGGATCGTCACCACGAACGGGCTGGAGGCCGACGAGTCCTCGCTCACCGGCGAGTCCCTTCCGGTGGCGAAGGACACGGCGCCGACTCTGGCCCGGCACGTCGCCGAGCGCGGGTGCATGCTCTACGAGGGCACCACGATCGCCGCCGGGGACTGCACCGCCGTGGTGGTCGCGCTCGGCGACGCCACCGAGAGCGGGCGGGCCATGGCCGCCGCCCTGGCCTCGGGCCCCCCGTCCAGCGGCGTGGAGGCCCGCCTCAAGCGGATCACCGAGGCCACGACGCCGATGGCGGTCGGCGCGGCCGTCGGCGTCGTCACCTCGGGCCTGCTGCGCGGCGGCCCGCTGCGCCGCGCGCTGTCCGAAGGCGTCAACCTGGCCGTCGCGTCCGTCCCGGAAGGGCTTCCGCTGCTGGTCAGCGCCGCACAGGTGGCCGCGATCCGGCGGCTCGCCGAACGGGGGATCTTCGTCCGCGACCCGCGGACCATCGAGACGCTCGGACGGGTCGACGTGCTGTGCTTCGACAAGACCGGCACCCTGACCGAAGGCCGCATCACGCTCGCCCGCATCGCCGACCACCGCCACGACGGGGAGGCCGCCCAGCCGGACGACTCTCTCCGCGGGGTCCTGGCCGCCGCCCTGCGCGCCACACCCGTCCCCGGCAACGGACGGCACAGCCATGTCACCGACGCCGCCGTGGACGAGGGCGCCGCGCGGGCGGGCGTGGACCGCGACTTCGGCGGTCCGTGGAAGCAGATCCACAGCCTGCCGTTCGAGCCGTCGCGCGCCTTCCACGCGGCTCTCGGAACGTCCGGCGGTGAGCGCACCGTGTTCGTCAAGGGAGCCCCGGAGGTCGTCCTCCCGCTCTGCGCCCGCACTCCGGACGGCGAACTGGACCGCCGCACCCGGCGGCGCCTGCGCAAGCACGTCGAGCGGCTAGCGTCCGGCGGCCACCGCGTCCTCGCCGTCGCCGAGCGCCGCGTGCCGGGCGGCGGCGAGACGGTCAGCGAGAGCGGGCTGACCGGCATGACCTTCCTCGGGCTGCTCGGGCTCGCCGACACGGTCCGCGCCACCGCCGCGCCCGCGGTCGCCGACCTCCGCGCCGCCGGCGTCCAGATCATCATGCTCACCGGCGACCATCCGGCGACCGCCGCGGCGATCGCCGACCAGGTCGCCGGCGAGGGCGTCGAGCACCGCGTCATCACCGCGGACGAGATCGACCGGCTCGACGACGACGCCCTCTCGGAGGCCCTGGTCGGCGTGGACGTCGTGGCCCGGTGCACCCCCGTCCACAAGGTCCGCGTCGTGCGCGCCCTGCGCGGCCGCGGCCGCATCGTCGCCATGACGGGCGACGGCGCCAACGACGCCGCCGGCATCCGCCTCGCCGACGTGGGCATCGCGCTCGGTCGGCGCGGCACGGCCGCGGCGCAGGCGTCGGCGGACATGATCGTCGCCGACGACCGGCTGGAGACGATCGTCTCCGCGCTCGTGGAGGGGCGCGCCATGTGGGCGTCGGTCCGCGAGGCCCTCGCCATCCTGGTCGGTGGCAACCTCGGCGAGATCGCCTTCACGCTGTTCGGCTCGCTGACGACCGGCCGTGCCCCGCTGTCGGCCCGCCAGATGCTGCTGATGAACATGCTCACCGACCTGGCCCCCGCCCTGGCCATCGCCGTCCGCGTCCCCACCCGGGACGCCACCACGGTCCTGCTGGCGGAGGGCCCGGAGACCTCGCTCGGCTCCGCCCTGACCCGCGACATCGCCCACCGCGCGGTGGTGACCACGCTCGGCGCCCTGGCCGCCTGGCTGGCCGGGCGCTTCACCGGCCCGGCCGTCCGCGCTCGCACCATCGGCCTGGTCGCGCTCATCGGCACCCAGCTCGCCCAGACGCTCAAGGCGGGCCACGACGACCGCGCCGTCCTGCTCAGCACGCTCGGTTCAGCCGCCCTCCTGGCCGTCGTCGTCCAGACGCCCGGTGTCAGCACCTTCTTCGGCTGCGTCCCCCTCGATCCCCTCGGCTGGGCCACCGCCGCGGCGGCGATCGCCGCGGCGATGGCCGCCGGCCGTCTCCTGCCGTCAGGGGACGGACTCCGCGGCAGCGAGGGTCAGGGCGCCGGCCAGGGCCGCGCGGGCGCCGAGGGATGAGTTCCCCGGCGACCGTCAGGGGGTGCGGCGGTGCGTGCGGGACCGTCGGGTGTACTCCTGGCCGAGGGCGAAGAGCAGCCAGGTGAGGGCGGTGGCGTCGTCGACGATCCCGAACGGCAGGAAGACGTCCGGGATCAGGTCGACCGGCGAGACGATGTAGATCACGGCGACCACCATCGCGACGATCTTGCCGGTCGAGGTCCGGTAATAGGCCTGCGCGGCCGTGCCGGGCGGTCCGAGACGGCGCCGAACGCGCAGCCGCAGAATGCCCGCGATCAGGAGGACCGCGCCGACGGCCGTGACGGCGGCCCCCGCCACGGTGATGTCGACACCGCCCAGCTCACCGTCCACGGTGAGAGCCGGGACGGCGCCCGCGACAACGAGGACAAGCCCGAGCCATACCATGCGCACCTCCGGGGGGACGTGTCCTCCGGTATTGCCGTCTCAGACGGGTTCACTCAGAGGTCGGTGGAACGGTGCGCGCCCCGGGGCCGATCAGTTGAAGCAGTCCTGGTTCTTCAGGTTCAGCGCCATCATGGTGACGTGGCCGCGTTCCACCTCGAACTGGAAGAGCGCGCGGTGGTTGCGGGGCGCGGTGACGTCCCAGAAGCCGTGGACGTCGCGCCGCACACCCGGATAGGCACGCTTGAGCTCGCGGAGCGTGGAGCCGACGTGAATGCCGCGCGGAGTGCGGGTGCGGCGGGGTGGCTGGATCATCGCGACCCCGTACTTCTTGGAGATGTAGACCGACAGGTCGTCGCGGCCTGTGGGATGGCCCTTCAGGTCGAAGCCGTCGCACCAGCGGCCGGTGGACTTGCGGACCAGCATCCCGGTGCGTAGCGCGGCCCGCTCGGAACTGCCGATTCTCAGAGCACCGTAACCCTTGGAGGTGAGCTGGACCGGCTCGGCGGCGAGCCTGGTCTCGGTCCCTGCGAAAGCTGGGGCGGTGGTGAGGGCGAGGCTGAGGGCGGCGGCCGTGCCGACGAGAGCCGTGGTGGAGAGGCGCATGAGCTTTCCTGTTCCCGAGTGATTCTTGGGATGTCGCGGTCGCCTCTCTTCTTCCCATGCCGTGTTCACTTCAATACGGAACGTGACTGACCCTGGAGGTGCGCACACGGGATGTTCAGGCGCAGGAGATGCACAGTGCCGCGGCGGGGCGGGCCGCGAGCCGTCCGGCGCCGATCGGGTCGCCGCAGGACGCGCAGACGCCGTAGGTTCCCGCGGCGAGCCGTTCGAGAGCGCGGTCGAGGTCGTCGAGACGCCCCCGGGCCGCCGCGAGCAGCGCCTCCACGTGGGCGCGCTCGAACCCGAGCGTCGCGCCCTCGGGATCGTGCTCGTCGTCCACGGCCGACAGCCGGGCCGACTCCACGATGCCCTCGCGGTCGCGGTCGAGCGCGCGGACGGCGGCGAGCGTGCGCTCGCGCTCGGCCTCCAGCACCTCACGCGTCCGCGCCGCTTCCGCATCCGTCCGGTCGCTCATCACCGGAAGAACTCCCCGGTCGGAGGGCGCATTCCCCGTCAAGCAGGCGCGGGCGTCCCTCGGGGCTCCCTCCCGCCTCGATGCCCTCGTCCACCGGGCTGGGGACCGGGTCGGCGGCGAACCACGCGTCCTAATGCCCGAGGGCGCCGCGGCCCTACCCGGGCCCGATTCCTCTTCGCCGGGCGAAAGGCCGGTGCGGCCGCCCGGTCGCCGGTGAGCGGCATTTTCTTAGCACGTCGTCCATTGCGTTTTGCACACTCCTGGAAATCCGTCCATGTCCGGTCGCGTCGCCAGGGGCGGTGGGACGGGGGCGGGGACCGGGCGGCCTCGCGCACACCGCCGGACGGTCCGGCGGGCCGTCGCGGCAGAGCCGTGACCGCTCTCGGCTATGCCGACCTCGGCCGAAAAAAGGCGGCAACCTTCCTCCAACTCCGTGCGTCACACCTAGCGGATCCTTTGCATCACTTATCCGTCACGCCGTGAAAATGACCTGAGGGGGCGCTATCTACACGGAACAGGCTGGGGCGCCAGCGGAAGAGACATTCACCCTCCAAAAGTCATCTTTCGGGCAATCCGGTCGCGTCATGGTCACTTTCACGCAGGGCGGGCTGCAGCACGAGGACGCACTCCTCACCCACCGCTACGGCCGCGCCGACGACCGCGACGTCCTGCTCAAGACGGCCCTCACGCCCACCGGCGCGAAGCTGCTGCGCCGCGAGGCCGAGGTCTACGACCGAATCGGCGGGCGGCAGGCGTCCGCCGGGCGGATGATCGGCTTCCGGGCGGCGCAGAGCCCCGTGTGCCTGATGGTCACCCGCCGCGGCGTGCCCGTCTCCCGGTGCGACCCGGCGCCGCGGCTCGACGACGTGCAGCTCGGCCGGGCGGCGCGCGACCTGTTCGGCGCGCTCGCGTTCCTCGCCGACCTCGGCTTCGCGCACCGGGCCGTCTCGGCGGACACGGTGTTCTGGGACGGCCGGCGCGTCGAACTGCACGGCTTCGGGCACGTGGAGCCGCTCGGCCCGTCCGAGGCGCTCGCCGGATCCGCGCTCGGCACGCCGACGGGGCTGCCGGCCGGCGACGTCCCGGACGTCCAGGCCGCCGCCCACCTGCTGCTGCGGCTCGCCATCGGCTCGCCCGGCGGCGGCACGCCCGCGGCCCTCGTCGCGGAGCTCGCCGAGGTCGACGCCGACCTCGCGCAGGCGCTCGAACCGGCCTTCCACGCCACCGGCGGCCACGCCGTCTCCCCCGGTGAGATCAGGGACCGGCTGTGGCGGAGCCGCCCGAAACCGCCGCCGCCCGGGCACGTCCCGGAGGAGCGGCGCGATCCGGCGGCTCCGCCCCGGCGGCCGTCCCCGGGCCAGGCGCCCCCTCACGCGACTCCGCAGGCGTCCCCACAGGCGGCGCGTGCCGAGACCAGGCCGCGTTCGGCCGTCCGCGACCGGCGGCTCGCCGCGGAGGAGGGCGGGCGGGCCGAGTTCCGCGAGCTGCGCCGCCGGCAGCGCGAGTTCCGCCAGAGCCGCCGGATCGCGGCCGAGCCGCCGCGGGCGCGGGTGCAGGCGAGCCCCGTCGCGCCGTCCGGGACGGCCCCGGACGGGCCGCCCCCCGGAAGCGCGGGCGTCCTGCTGCTCTTCCTCCTCCTCGGGGTCCTCGCCGTGGCCCTGATCGTCACTGCCGTCCTGCTCGTGAGGTGACCGTGAGCGACCCCGAACCCCCCAGGCCCAAGCTTCCGCCGAAGCTCGACGGGCCGGCCTACCCGCTGCCCGCCGCGAACCCGGACCTGGACCTGGACCCGGTCACGGCCCCGGGTCTGGACGCCCGGCCGAGCGGCACCGCGCCCGGGGACGCGCCCGCCGGCGCCGCGGCGGCCGACGGCACCGCGGCCGACGGCACCGCCTACGACACGCCCGAGGCGGGGATGAGCCAGGACACCGGCGCGGAGTCCCCGCACCGGCCCCGGGTGCCCGGCCCGCCGGACGGCCCCGACCGCACCATGGTGTGCCCGTACTGCCTGAGCGAGTTCGACTGGAACAGCGCCCCGCTCGTCGACCGCACCGTGGACGGCGAGGAGATCGCGCTGGCCCGGGAGTCCGGCGAGAGCGACGTCCGCTGGCGCACCCGGACGATGCACGCCTGGCGGGTCTGCGAGGCCACCGGCAAGGACCACTTCGTGCCCGCGTCGCTCGGCGGCATGACCGTCCTGATCGTCGGGATGGTCGGCACGTCGGGATCGGGCAAGTCGCACCTGCTCGCGGCGATGACGGAGGAGCTCGACCAGGCCGCGCTGAAGATCTCGCACCGGCTGGACGTGCTGCCGCTCGACCCGCGGCTGCAGCGGGAGCTGTTCGCCAGGAACCGCTTCGACCTGCTGCGCGACCGCAGGCCCCTGCCGGTCACCCGCCGGGCGCTGAGCCCGGAGTTCACCTGCGCCTACCGGATCACCAGCGGGCACACCGGCCGGCAGTACGCGCTGCTGATCTTCGATGTGCCGGGCGAGATCTTCAGCCAGGGCCACACCCGCGACGACACCCCGTTCATGAGCATCGCGGACGGGCTGATCTTCGTCGCGGACGGCACGGAGCTGGACGTCCGGCACGGCCGGCACACCGGCGACCCGGGGTTCACCGCGGTGCTCAGCCACATCGACCACGTCCGCGCCGGGCGGGGCGGGGAGTTCCTGCCGCTGCCCGCCGCGCTGGTGATCGCCAAGTCGGACACGCTGCGCGCGTTCAAGGAGGTCGACCGGTGGCTCGACCGCCGGGACGACCTCGAACTCGGCACGGTCGAGGAGGAGTCCGAGGACGCCTACGCCCTGCTGCGCTCGCGCGGGGCGGGGTCGTGGCTCGTCCCGGTCCAGAAGTGCGAGGACGCGACCCTGCACTTCGCGTCGGCGACCGGCGTCGGCGTCGACATGGAGAGCGGCGAGTACCCCGAGCAGTCGTTCCGGCGGCAGCGGGTGCTCCGGCCGCTGCTGTCGCTGCTGGCGATGAAGGGCGTGCTGCCGCGCGAGGTGCTCGGCGCGCCCGCGGACCGGGAGGGCGTGGCGTCATGACGACCGGTCCCCTTCCCGCGTCCGGCCGCGTCGACCAGATCGTCTTCGCCTGGTCGGACCGGCTGCTGGCCGGCGGCCGCGGTCTCGGGCCGGTCGCGACGTCCCTCGGCACCGACGGGCTGCGCGTCTGGAACGAGCGGCTGGCCGGCGGCGACGTCGCCGTCGGGCAGTGGCTGTCCGGCGCGGCCGAGTGCGCGGCGCTCGG
>NZ_JBFARL010000071.1:0-36052 GCF_040674655.1 Actinomadura sp. NPDC049753
CGCGGCGATCACGGCCGCCGCGGCCGCGCCGGCGAGGGCGGGCGGCAGCACCCGGTGCGCCCGCACCGCGGCGGCCAGCGCCGCCGGGCGCCTGACCTGCCCGGCCAGCGAGGCCAGCAGGACGAGCGGGACGGTGACGGCGGCGATCCCGGCGAGGAGTCCGGTCACCGGACCGCCTCGACCGCCAGCCCCGCGAGCCGGCGCGGGACGTCGCGGACCCGGTCCTCCTCGGGCAGCACGGTCACCAGCAGCGACGCCAGCGCCAGCAGGAAGTAGGGGCCCTGGCCCTCCACGGTGTCCCGGAACAGCTCGCCGCCCGCGACCGAGGCGCCGCGCCACGGCGGGAGCCGCCTGCGCGTCACCGTGGTCAGCGCGGTGATCTCCAGCAGGCCGATCCCCGGCACCTCCTTGACCATCTCGGCGGGCTCGGGGCGCCTGGCCCGGCCGCGCGGGACGGCGGTGACCCCGTCCTCGTGCTCGGTCAGGCGCAGGGTGTCGAAGAAGGCGACGGCGTCCGCGGGGCGCCCGTGGTAGAGGTGCGTGAACACCGCGTGGCGGCGCCCCTCCCACACGGCCGCGAGGACGGGGTCGCTGAGGCCCGTCTCGGCGTCGCGGGTCGCCGTCCCGCCGACGCGCAGCCGGCCGCCCTGGACGCGGAACTCCTGCTCGAAGCGGTCGACCCCGATGTCGGAGGCCCAGGCCAGCGCGTCCTCGCGGGTGCCGCTGGAGATCTCGTGGAGCCGCCCGCCCTCGGCGATCCGCGCCACCGACGTGCACGGCCGCCGCAGGTCGTGGTCGCCGGCGAGCCGGACCCGCACTCCGTCCAGCGAGCGGTGGGTGACACCCCGCCCCCGTGCGCCCTGCCCCGGTGCGCCCTGCCCCTGTGGGCCCTGCGCCCGTGTGCCCATGCCGTCCCCTTCCCGGGGGACGCGCCCCACAGAAACGCCGCGGGTAACAATTGCGACGCTACGCGTGATACCTCGCTTCAGGGGCAAACCTTCCGGAAGTGGTCACGCCCGGGACCGGGTAGGGTCAACTGCCGGACTCGCGCGGCAGCGGCGTTTCAGCGGCGGCCGTCCCCGGCGCCCTGGATAGGGTCGTGTGGTTCTCCGGCAGGTAGGCGCGTGAGGTGGAGCCCGTGAGCAAGGTCGATGTGCTGGTCCGGCGGCTGGATCCGGAGCTGCCCCTGCCGCAGTACGCCCACGCGGGCGACGCGGGCGCCGATCTGGTCGCGGCCGCCGACGTGGAACTGCCGCCGGGGGAGCGCGCCGTCGTCCCCACCGGGATGGCGATCGCGCTGCCGGACGGCTACGCGGCTTTCATTCACCCCCGGTCCGGATTGGGCGCTAAGTTGGGGGTGACCATCGTCAACGCACCCGGTACGGTCGACGCCGGCTATCGGGGTGAGATCAAGGTGACCCTGCTGAACACCGATCCCCGCGCCACGGTGAGACTGCGGCGCGGAGACCGCATCGCGCAGATGGTCGTCCAGCGGGTCGAGCACGCGGTGTTCCACGAGGTCACCGAGCTTCCGGGATCGGCGCGCGGAACCGGCGGGTTCGGCTCCACCGGCGGATTCGGCCCTGCCCCGCGATCCGGGGACAACGAGCACAGTAGAGAAGGAGCGTGAGTCGTGGCTTTTGGACGTCGCCGGCAGGCCGAGGAGCCCGCTGAGGGTCCCGAGGTGACCGAGGAGCCGGCGGAGACCGCCGAGGAGGCTCCCGCCGAGGCGGGGTCGGCCAAGGCGGAATCGGCGGCGGGCGGCCCGTGGGATTCCGAGGACTCCTTCCCCGAGCTGCAGCGGCTCGACTTCGGGGCCCTCCAGGTGCCGGTGGCGCCGGGGCTGGGCTTCCAGGTGAACTTCGAGGCGACCCAGGTCGACGAGGAGGGCAACCCGCTGGACGGACGCCCCGTCGCCGTGCTGGTGCAGTACGAGGAGAGCGCCATGCAGCTCCAGGTGTTCGCCGCGCCGAAGCGCAGCGGCATCTGGGACGATGTGCGCCGCGAGACCGCCAAGGACATCCAGGAGGAGGCGCAGGGCCAGACCCAGGAGGGCGAGGGCCCGTTCGGCTCCGAACTGCTGGCGATGGTCCCGGCGGCGCTGACCGAGGAGGTCCTCGCCGAGATGCCGCCGGAGGTCCGCGAGCAGATCCCGGCGGAGTTCGTCGAGCAGGGCTGGGCGCCGCAGATCATCCGTTTCCTCGGTGTGGACGGCCCCCGCTGGTTCCTGCAGGCCGTGGTGCAGGGCGCCGCGATCGAGGACGAGGAGCAGTGGCAGGTCCTGGAGGACGTGCTGCGCGGCGTGGTGGTGCACCGCGGCGACGCCCCGATGCCGCCCCGCGAGCTGCTGGAACTGCAGATCCCGCAGGAGTTCAGCGAGGCCGGCGAGGACGGCGAGGAGGAGGCCGTGGAGACCTTCGACCCGTTCGAGCGGGGCCCCGAGATCACCGAGGTCCGCTGACCGCACGAGCACCGGACCCGTCCGGCCGCACGCTTTTCGGACGTGCGGCCGGGCGGGTTCTCGGCGTCTGCGGCCGGCCGATCGCTTGCCTTGCACCGGCCCCCGGGCGGTCAATCAGTGCATGTCGAAGAAGACGCGCAAACGCCGGGCCCGCAAGCGGAGCAAGCACAACAAGGGCAAGCGGCCCAACGCCCGCCACTAGCTCTCGATCATCTCGAACAGCATCGCGTGCTCGACGCCCGCCTGCTTCCCGCCCGCCTCGGCCGCGTCGGTGAGGAACGCCTCGGCGTCGAACCCTGCGCCGAGTCCGGCGAAGTACACGCGGTGCGCGAGCAGCGAGTCGATCCCGGCCCGCAGACGGCCGGTGACGTCCACGTAGTGGGTGGGCTGCGGCGATCCGCCGAACAGTGCGAACCGGACGCCCTGCCACGGTTCGAGGCCGAGGTCGCGGAAGACCCACCGGTTGGCCGCGTCCCGGACCGCGTCCGCGACCGCGAGGCCGAGGGCCCGGTGGTCGGCCATGTTGAAGCCGCCGCCGGGGAAGGTCTCCCGGAAGTTGATGGACAGCACCACCTCGGGCCGGTGCCGCCGGATCGCCGCGGCGAGCGTCCGCCGCAGCGGCAGCCCGTACTCCAGCGTGCCGTCCGGCAGGTCGAGGAACTCGACCTCGCGGACGCCGACGATCCGCGCCGCCTCGACCTGCTCGGCGCTGCGGATCCGCCGCACCTCGCCGGGGTCCATCGAGTCGATCCCGGCCTCCCCGCGGGTGGCCAGCACCTCCGTCACGGTCTTGCCCTGGCCCGTCCACTTGGCGACCGCCGCCGACGTCCCGTACTCCAGGTCGTCGGGGTGCGCCACGATCGCGAGCGCGCGTTCCCAGTCCTCAGGCACCTCGTCCATCCCCCCATCCTCCCGGACGTGGCCGGTCACAGGTAGCGGAGCCAGAGGTACGGCGTCGCCAGGGCGACCGTCACGAGGGTGACGACGATGCCGTAGCGGGTGAAGCGCCAGAAGCTGATGGGCGTGCCGTTGCGGGCGGCGATGCCGAGGACGACCACGTTGGCGCTGGCCCCGACGGCGGTGGCGTTCCCGCCGAGGTCGGCGCCGAGGGCGAGGGCCCACCACAGCACGTGCCCCTCAGTGCCGGGGTGCTGCTGGACGAGGTCGGAGACGATCGGGCTCATCGTCGCCACGTAGGGGATGTTGTCCACGATCGCCGACAGCCCGGCGGACGCCCACAGCAGCAGCATCGCGGCCACGCCGAGGCGGCCGTCGGTGGCGTCCGCCGCCGCCCTGGAGATCTCGCCGATGACGCCGGTCTCGACGAGGCCGCCGACCATCACGAACAGGCCGGCGAAGAACACCAGCGTGGGCCACTCGACCTCGCTGAGGGCCTCCTCGGTGGTCACCTTGGTCGCGGCGACGAGCAGACCGGCGCCGAGCAGCGCCACCACGGAGGGCTCGTAGTGCAGGACGGGGTGCAGCACGAACGCCGCGATCACCACGGCGAGGACGGCGAGCCCCTGCGCGAGCAGGCGGCGGTCGGTGATGGCCTCCCGCTCCTCCAGTTCCATGACCTCGGCGGCCAGGTCCGGGTCGTAGCGGAAGGCCGAGCGGAACAGCCACCGGCACATCACGCAGAACACGACCATCAGCACCACGACCAGCGGGGCCAGGTGGACCAGGAAGTCGTTGAACGACAGGCCGCCCCGGCTGGCGATGATGATGTTGGGCGGGTCGCCGACGAGGGTCGCGGTGCCGCCGATGTTGGACGCCATGACCTCGGCGATGAGGTACGGCTCGGGCGCGAGGGCGAGCCGCTCGCAGACGAGGAACGTCACGGGCGCGACCAGCAGGACGGTGGTGACGTTGTCGAGCAGCGCCGACGCCCCCGCCGTGAGCACGACCAGCATCACCATGAGCCGGTAGGGGCGTCCCCGCGCGCGCTTGGCGGCCCAGATCGCCACGTACTCGAACACGCCCGTCCGGCGCAGCACCGAGACGATGACCATCATGCCGAGCAGCAGGAAGATGACGTTCCAGTCGATCCCGGACTCGGAGGAGAAGAACGCGCCCCGGGCGTCGGTGATGTGCAGCAGGAGCATCAGGCCCGCGCCGCCGAGCGCCACCGCCGTCCGGTGCACCTTCTCCGACGCGATCAGCACGTACGCGCAGACGAAGATGACGATCGCGGCGGTGGCCTGCACGGAACCTCCCGGACGGCATGGGGATGACGGGACCTGCCGACCAGACTTCCCGGCGCACCACGGGCGACTCTAACCGTCACGGCACGCCGCGGGCGAGACCGGGGCCGGGCGATGGTGGGGTTTTGCCTACCCCGATCGGAGTGCTGGACCCATCCTCGGCGGGCCCGCGCGTCCGTAGCTTCGTGTCCCGGAGGCGCTCCACGAGGGGGCGCCGGGCGGAGGTGAGGACGATGTTCGGACGCAGGGGACCGGAGCCGGGGCGCCGGGTGCCGGGCGAGGCGCTCCGGCTGGAGAACGTGCGCCGGGTGTACGGCCCGGAGGGCAACCGGGTCGTCGCGCTGGACGGGGTGTCGCTGTCGCTGCCGACCGGGTCGTTCACCGCGGTCATGGGCCCGTCCGGGTCCGGCAAGAGCACGCTGCTCCAGTGCGCCGCGGGCCTGGACCGTCCGACCGGGGGCCGCGTCTTCGTCGACGGCGCCGAGTTGACGGGCGACGGCGAGGCGGAGCTGACGAAGTTCCGGCGGGAGCGGATCGGTTTCGTCTTCCAGCAGTTCAACCTGCTGCCGACGCTGTCGGTCCTGCAGAACGCGGTGCTCCCGCTCAAGCTCGCCGGCCGCAAGGTGGACAGGGGCGCGGCGCGGGCCGTCCTGGAGCGGGTGGGCCTCGGCGAGCGGCTCGGCCACCTGCCCGCGGAGCTGTCCGGCGGGCAGCAGCAGCGGGTGGCGATCGCGCGGGCGCTGCTCACCCGGCCGCGGGTGCTGTTCGCCGACGAGCCGACCGGCGCGCTCGACACCCGCAGCGCCCGCGACGTGCTCGGCCTGCTGCGCGAGTCGGTGGAGGCGTTCGGTCAGACGGTGGTGATGGTGACCCACGACCCGGTCGCCGCGTCCTTCGCCGACGCCGTGCTGTACCTGGCCGACGGGCGGATCGTCGGCCACCAGCCCGCGCCGACGGCCGAGTCCGTCGCGGAGCGGATGACGCGCCTGGCCGACGAGGTCGAGCGCCAGCGCATGACGGCGGGGGCGTGACATGTTCGCACTGGCGATCGGTTCCCTGCGCAGGCGCGCGGGCGCGTTCACGGCGAGCTTCCTCGCGATGTTCCTCGGCGCGACAATGATCATGGCGTTCGCCTCGATGCTCGACACGGCGGAGGCGAGCGGCGCGACGGGAGAGACCCGGGAGACGCTGGTGACGATGGCGTCGGTGGTCGGGGGCTGGGGCCTTCTGCTGGTGGTGTTCGCGGTCACCTCGACGCTGACCCTCTCGGTCCGGCAGCGGGCGACGGAGATCGCGCTGCTGAAGAGCGTCGGCGCGACCCCGGCGCAGCTCGCCCGGATGATCGTCGGCGAGGCGGCGGGCCTCGCCGTGGTGGCGGCGCTGCTCGCCGTCGTCCCCGCCTACCCGGCGGGCCGTGCCCTGCTCGGGCTGCTGCACGGCACCGGCCAGGTGCCCCCGGAGATCGGCTACGGCTTCGGCCCCGTCGCCCCGGCGATGGGGATCGGTGTGACGCTGGTGTCCGCGGTCGCCGCCGCACTGATCACCGCGCGCCGCGCCGCGCGCGTCCGGGTGACGGAGTCGCTGACCGCCGCCGCCACCGGTGACACCGGGCTGGGCCTGAGGCGCATCGTGTTCGCGGTGCTGTTCCTGCTGGTCGCCGTGAGCGAGGTGGTCGTCACGGTCACGGTGATGGACGGCAAGGGCACCGAGGCCATGGCGACCTCCGGGCAGGCCGACATCTTCGCCGGGATCGGGCTGGCCCTGCTGGCGCCGGCGATCATGCGCGGGGCGACGGCGCTGGCGGCCGGGCCGATGCGGATGCTCGGCGGCGCGGCGGGGGACCTCGCGGCGGCGACGATGCGCCGCCGGTCGGGCGCGCTGGCCTCCGCGGTCACACCGGTCATCCTGTTCGTCGGGACCGCCGTCGGCACGCTGTACGCCCAGGCCGTCGAGAACGAGGCGATGGACGCGGCCGGTCTGGCGAAGACGGCCGATCAGAAGGGCATCGAGACGCTCAACTTCGTCGTCATCGGCATGGTGGTGCTGTTCACGGCGATCATGCTGGTCAACACGCTGATCGCGGCGACCGCGCACCGGCGCCGCGAGTTCGGCCAGACCCGGCTCGTCGGCGCGACCCCGCGCCAGCTGCTCGCCGCGGCGGCGCTGGAGTCGGCGGTGCTGACGGCCACCGGCGTGGCCTGCGGGACGGTCGCCGCCGTCTTCACGATCGTGCCGTTCGGTCTCGCTCGCCGCGACTCCGCCGTCCCGGCCGGGGACGCGTGGACCTACCTCGCGGTCGTCGCCCTCGCCGCCGCCCTGACCGGCGTCACGACCCTGGCGGCCACCCGCCGCGCGATCCGCGTCCCCGCCGTGGAGGCCGCCCTCCGCTGACCGCCCGGCTTGTCTTCGCGTGGGTGCTCGCCCATACTGGGTGAGCACTCACTCATTTTCGGAGGAGCGGTCATGGCGGGATCGGTGGAGGCATCGCGCGGCAGGTTTCCGGTGGCGGCCGCCGTCCAGGGCCTGGGGGCGTTCTGGACGGGCGGCCGCCGGGTCGAGCGTGCCGCCTACGCCGTCGGCGCCGCGCTCCTCGCCTCGGGCCTGCTGCACCTGGTCGTGTTCGCCGTCGACGGCGGCCCGTGGACGGGGCCGGTCTCGTGGCGCAAGCCAGTCACGTTCGGGCTCTCGTTCGGCCTGACGCTCATCACGATCGCGTGGGTCAGCGCGTTCGTCCGGCTGGGCGACCGCGCGCGGACCGCGATCCTCGGGGTGTTCGCCGCCGACTGCGTCGCGGAGGTCTCCCTCATCACCCTCCAGGCGTGGCGGAAAGCGCCGTCCCACTTCAACGAGGAGACGGCGTTCGACACGGTCGTCACCCGGATGCTCGCGGCGGGCGGCGGGATCCTGGTCGTCACGCTGGTCGCGCTCGCGGTCGCCGCCTTCCGCCGCGACGAGCGGGTCGCGCCGAGCATGCGGCTGGCCGTCCGGTCCGGCTTCGCCGCGCTGATGCTCGCGCTGGCCTCCGGCGCGGCGATGATCGCCCGCGGCGTCGCCACGGTGCAGTCCGGCGACCAGCAGGCCGCCTACCACGTGGTCGCCGCGCTGAAGCCCGCGCACTTCGTGACCATGCACGCGATCCTCGTCCTGCCGCTGCTGGCCTGGCTGCTCACCTTCACCGGCCTGCCCGAGGCCCGCCGCGTCCGGGCCGTCGCCCTCGCCTCCGGCGCCTACTGGGCGGTGGCGGCGCTGGTCATCGCGGTCTCCGCCGTCCGGTTCGCCACCGCCTGAGACGCGAGACCGGAAGGCCGGAGAACGCCGAACTCGCCGCCCTTCACGGGCGGCGAGTCCGGCGGAGGAGAGGGGTCAGTGCGCGCGGGCGCGGCGGGGGAGGAGGAAGGCGACCAGGAACGCGGCGGCGGTGAGCCCGGCGGTCAGGGCGGTGACCTGCTTCGCAGCCTCCAGCGCGGCCGGCGCGGCGAACCGACCGGCCGCCGGGGCGCCGATCGTCCCGAAGAAGACCGTGCCGAGGACCGCGACGCCGAGCGACGCGCCGAGCTGCTGGACCGACTCCAGCGCGGCCGAGCCGGAGCCCACCTCGTGGTCGGCGATGCCCGCCACGATCACGTCGAACAGCGGGACGAAGATCATGCCCATGCCGGCGCCGAACAGCAGCAGCGGCGCGGCGAGGTGCCAGCCGCCGACGCCCGTCCCGGCGGCCTCGAACACCGCGTGGAGCGCGGCCAGCCCGGCGACCATGAGCACCAGGCCCAGGTGCAGGATCCTGCGGCCCAGCCGGGCCATCGTCATGCCGCTGAACGCCGACCCGGCGAACGCCCCGACCGCCCAGGACGACATCGCCAGGCTCGCGGCCAGCGGCGTGTAGCCGAGGCCGAGCTGGAGGAACAGGCCGGTGGCGAGGGAGAACCCGGCGATCGCGCCGAAGAAGACGACGACGAACAGGACGCCGGAGCCGAAGGCGCGGTTGGCGAACACGCTCAGCCTGAGCAGCGGCGTCCGCCCCCGGCGGGTGCGGCGCAGCTGGTGCAGGACGAACAGGGCGAGGACCGGGACCGAGCCGGCGAGCAGCGCGAGCGACCAGGCGGGCCAGCCCAGCTCGCGGCCCTGGACGAGCGGGTGGACCAGCATGCTCATCCCGAGACCGCCGAGCAGCATGCCGCCCGCGTCCAGGCCGCCCGAGCGGTCGGCCGACACCGGCGCGGGCAGCGCCCGGGCGCCCGCGACCAGCGCGTAGACGCCGACCGGCACGTTCACCAGGAAGATCGCGCGCCAGCCGGTGCCGAACAGGTCGGCGTCGATCAGCAGGCCGGCCACCACCGGGCCGAGGATCGTGGCCAGCCCGATCACCGGTCCGAACAGGGCGAACGCCTTGCCGGTGTCCGTGCCGAACAGGTCGCGGATCAGTCCGAAGCCCTGCGGGATCATCACCGCGGCGCACAGGCCCTGCGCGACCCGGGCGGCGATCAGGCTCTCCGGCGACCAGGCGAACGCGCACGCCGCCGACATCGCCGTGAACGCGGCCGCGCCCGCCAGCAGGACGGGCCGGCGCCCGAACATGTCGCCGAGCCGCCCGCCGGTCAGCAGCGCCACCGCGAGGGCGAGCGTGTAGCCGGCGGCCGTCCACTGCAGCGCCGAGAACGAGCCCCCGAGGTCCGCGCGGATCGCGGGCGCGGCCACGTTCACCACGGTGGAGTCGAGCAGGTTCAGCAGCGTGGCGGCCAGGATCGCCGACAGGCCGAGCCAGCGGCGCGGGGCGGGCGCCGCGCCGTCGCCGGGGCGCGCCGTCCCGGCCGCGGGGGCCGGGGTTTCGAGGGTGGCGGTCATGGTCCGTCCTTCCATCACGGAGCGGAATGCTCTGTTCCGATTCTAGCAGAACGGAATGCTTCATTCCACATTCAGCCGGCGCAGATCCGGCGGCGGGGCAAGGGGTCCGCTTCGTCCGGGGATGCCATACGCTTCGAGGTATGGACGAGGTTTCGGCCAGCACTCCGCCCGGGACGGGGCCCGGCGGGCGCGAGCGCGGCAAGGGCGGGCTGCGGCGCTTCCTGCGGCGCATGGCGTCCACCAAGGCCGAGCTCGAGGCCGAGGAACTGCAGAAGACCACCGGCGACGAGGGCGCGACGCCGATCACCGAGTGCGCCGCGCGCAAGCGGCACTGCGTGGCGGGTACGCTACGTACGGTGACGCTCCGTCCCCGGGGCGGCGCCCCCGCCCTGGAGGCCGAGCTCTACGACGGCACCGACGTGATCAGCCTGGTCTGGCTCGGCCGCCGCAAGATCGCCGGGATCGACCCCGGGCGCCGGCTGCGCGCCGAGGGACTGGTCAGCGAGCAGGACGGGCGCAAGGTCATGTTCAATCCGCGATACGAGTTGCGCGGCGGCGCGTGAGGCCGCGGCGAGCCGCCGGGAGAGCGACGTGAGCGAAACGGAAACGGGCACCGCGCGAGAGACCGCCGCGCACGACACCGTCGAGGCGGCCGTCCGCGCCCAGCTCAACAAGGCGCTCGGCGGCGTGCGCGGCATGGTCGAGGCGGCGGTGCCGACCATCGCCTTCACCGGCACCTACGTCGCCGCGAAGGACGTCAAGCTCGCCGTCGGCGCCGGAGTCGGCGCCGCGGTGCTGCTCCTGCTGGTCCGGCTCGCGCAGCGCTCCAGCCCGCAGTTCGTCCTCAACAGCCTGTTCGGCATCGCCATCGCGGCGTTCTTCGCGCTGCGCTCGGGCAAGGCCGAGAACGCCTTCCTGCCCGGCATCATGCTGAACGCCGGCTACGCCGCCGCGATGATCTTCTCGATCGCGGTGCGCTGGCCGGTCGTCGGCTTCATCATCGGCTCGGTCACCGGCGACCCGACCGCCTGGCGGGCCGACCCCGGGATCGTCCGGCTGTGCTCCCGGCTCACCTGGCTGCTCGTGCTGCCCTGCATCGTGCGCGTCGCCGTCCAGTACCCGATCTACCTCGCGGACGGCGACCAGAGCGGCCTGCTCGGCACCGCCAAGATCGCGATGGGCTGGCCGCTCCAGGTCGCCGCGCTGGCCGCCATGGCCTGGCTCCTCGCCCGCGGCCGAACCCCGATAACGCGCTAGCTGGCATTTCTCTCCTCCTTCGGGCCTGGCGGCCCTCCATCGTCGAGAAACGCGGGCGATCGCCGGCATCGCTCCGACTCGCCTTGCGGCTCGCTGCGCGATCAGATTCTCGCTCCGCTCGAATCTGCCTTCGGACGCGATCGCAACCTTCAGGTTGTTGCGGGGTTGCGGTGCGGGCTGAGGTTGGCGCGGACTATCTCCCGCCGAGGAGTTCGGCGAGTTCGTCCTCGACGTCCTGGCTGGCCACGAACATCAGCTCGTCGCCCGGCTCCAGGGTGTCGTCGGCGGTGGGGACCAGCACCCGGCCCTCGCGCAGGATCGCCACCAGGGCGGTGTCGCGCGGCCAGGCCACCGATCCGACGCGCTCGCCGCCGAGGGGCGCGTCCTCGGGCAGCGTCAGCTCCACCAGGTTGGCCTCGCCCTGCCGGAACGTCATCAGCCGGACGAGGTCGCCGACGCTGACGGCCTCCTCCACCAGCGCCGACAGCAGCCGCGGCGTGGAGACCGCCACGTCCACGCCCCACGACTCGTTGAACAGCCACTCGTTGTTCGGGTGGTTGATCCGCGCCACCACGCGCGGAACCCCGTACTCGGTCTTGGCCAGCAGCGACACCACCAGGTTGACCTTGTCGTCGCCGGAGGAGGCGACCACCACCTGGCAGCGCTCCAGCGCCGCGTCGTCCAGCGCGGCGATCTCGCACGCGTCGGCCAGGAGCCACTCCGCGCGCGGCACCATCTCCACCTTGATGGCCTTCGGGCTCTTGTCGATCAGGAGCACCTCGTGCCCGTTCTCCAGCAGTTCCTGGGCGATGGACCTGCCCACCGCGCCGGCCCCGGCGATCGCGACCCGCATCACGCGTCCTCCCCGTTCCGCGCCGCGACCGCGGCGTTGACACGCTCCAGGTCGTCGGCTCCCGCCATGATGTGCACGATGTCGCCGTCCTGGATCACCGTGTCCCGCTCGGGGACGAGCGCCTCGCCCATCCGGGACAGGAACGCCACCCGGGTCCCCGCGTGCTCCTCCAGCTCGCCGACCTTCTCTCCCACCCATAGGTGGCCGGAGTCCAGCTCGGCGAGGACGACCGCGCCCGTCGGGTCGCGCCACAGCGGCTCGGCGCCCTCGGGGAGCAGGCGGCGCAGGATCTGGTCGGCCGTCCACCGCACGGTCGCGACCGTGGGGATGCCGAGGCGCTGGTAGACCTCCGCCCGGCGCGGGTCGTAGATCCGGGCCACCACGTTGTCGACCCCGAACGTCTCGCGCGCGACCCGCGCGGAGATGATGTTGGAGTTGTCGCCGCTGCTGACGGCCACGAACGCCGACGCGCGCTCGATGCCCGCCTCGGCGATGACCTCGCGGTCGAACCCGAACCCGGTGATGCGGCGGCCCCGGAACCCGCTGCGCAGCCGGCGGAACGCCTCCGGGCTCTGGTCGATGATGGCCACCGAGTGACCCTTGTCCTCCAGGATGTGGGCGAGCGTCGAGCCGACCCGCCCGCATCCCATGATCACGATATGCACGGCCGTTCCCTCTTCCATAGGGGGACGCTCCCCCTCTACCCCCCGCGCCGGGCACGGCATTCGCCGCCTACACCGCGCCGCGCCCGAGGACCGTTTCCTGTGAATGATCCCTGCGGGCTGCAAACCTACACATCCGCCCAGGCGAGTACTACTCAACCAGCTATCCGCCGGGGCGGCGAGGCGCCCGCGGAACGGGGGCGGCCGGGCGCTGCGCAGCGGCCCGCAGGGGCTAGAGTCTCGTTGCGTGTCAAAGGTTCCCGACCTCGCGAAGCGGCTCCTCCTCGGCCGCGCGCTCAGCAGCGCCCAACAGAGCGAGCAGCTGCTGAAGAAGCGCATCGCGCTGCCCGTGTTCGCGAGCGACGCGCTGTCGTCGGTCGCCTACGCCCCGCAGGAGATCCTCCTCGCGCTCGGCGCGGGCGGCCTGGTGATGTACCACTACACCCCGTGGATCGCCGCGGCCGTCGTGATCATCCTGTTGACCGTGGTCGCCTCCTACCGGCAGAACGTCCGGGCGTACCAGAGCGGCGGCGGCGACTTCGAGGTCGCCACCACCAACCTCGGCGGCAACTGGGGCGTCGTCGTCGCCAGCGCGCTGCTGGTCGACTACGTCCTCACCGTGGCGGTCTCGGTGTCGTCGGGAGTGGAGAACCTCGGCGCGCTGCTGAAGTTCATGCAGCCGCACGAGGTCGGCGTCGCGATCGCCATCGTGGTGCTGCTCACCCTCGGGAACCTGCGCGGCCTCAAGGAGGCCGGGGTTGCGTTCGCGATCCCCACCTACCTGTTCATGTTCGCGGTCTTCGGCATGCTGGCGTGGGGCCTGGTCCGGCTGGCCTCGGGCGCCGAACTGCAGGCCGAGACGGCGCACTACGAGGTCCGCGGTGACGAGATGGGCCTCGCCGGGTTCGCCCTGGTGTTCCTGCTGCTGCGGGCCTTCTCCTCTGGCTGCGCCGCGCTGACCGGGGTCGAGGCGATCAGCAACGGCGTGCCCGCGTTCCGCAAGCCCAAGGGCGAGAACGCCGCCACGACCCTGCTGATGCTCGGGCTCGTCGCGATGACGCTGTTCGGCGGCGTGACCGCGTTCGCCTACATCACCGACGCCAAGTTCGCCGAGCCCGACCAGGGCAGCCATCTGATCGACCCGTCCACCGGCAGGCCCGTGACCGACGCCGACCCGGTGATCGCTCAGGTCGCGCACACGGTGTTCAGCAACTTCACCCCCGGGTTCGCGCTGGTCACCGCGATGACGGGGCTGATCCTGTTCCTCGCCGCCAACACCGCGTTCAACGGGTTCCCGGTGCTCGGCTCGGTGCTCGCGCAGAACCGCTACCTGCCGCGCCAGCTGCACACCCGCGGCGACCGGCTCGCCTACAGCAACGGCATCATCATCCTGGCCACCATGGCCGGGCTGCTGATCTACGCCTACGACGCGTCCGTCAGCCGGCTGATCCCGCTGTACACCGTCGGCGTCTTCGTGTCGTTCACCGTCAGCCAGGTCGGCATGGTCCGGCACTGGAACCGGCTCCTGGCCACCGAGCCGGACCCGGCGCAGCGCCGCCGGATGCGCACCTCCCGCGGGATCAACGCCTTCGGCGCCACCCTCACCGGCATCGTCCTGGTCGTCGTGCTGATCACCAAGTTCGCGCTCGGCGCCTACATCGTCTGCATCGCGATGCCGCTGCTCTTCCTGCTGATGAAGGCGATCAGGCGGCACTACGACCGGGTCGCCGCGGAGCTCGTGCCCTCCGGCGAGGACGTCGCGCTGCCCGCCCGCAACCACGGCATCGTGCTCGTCTCCAAGATCCACAAGCCGACGCTGCGGGCCCTGGCCTACGCCCGCGCCACCCGCCCGTCCACGCTGGAGGCGGTGACGGTGGCGGTGGACCACGAGGAGTCGCAGCGGCTCCAGCAGGAGTGGGACGCCCTCGACATCCCCGTCCCCCTGAAGATCCTCGACTCGCCGTACCGGGAGATCACGCGCCCGGTCCTGTCCTACGTCAAGAGCGTCCGGCGCAGGAGCCCCCGCGACGTCGTCACCGTGTTCATCCCCGAGTACGTCGTCGGCCACTGGTGGGAGCACCTCCTGCACAACCAGAGCGCGCTGCGGCTGAAGGGGCGGCTGCTGTTCCAGCCGGGCGTGATGGTGACGAGCGTCGCGTGGCAGCTGCAGTCCTCCGACCGGCTCAAGGGGCGCAAGGAGCCACCCGGCCCCGGCTCGTCCCGGCGCCCGCCGCGGACCGGGGCACGCCCCGGTGCCGGTAGTGTTTCGGACCGTGACTGAACTCGAACCCGACGTCCTCGAACTGGAGGTCGGCAACGTCGCCAACGGCGGTTTCTGCGTCGCCCGGCACGAGGGGCGCGTGGTCTTCGTCCGGCACGCCCTGCCCGGCGAACGGGTGAGAGCCCGCGTCACCGACCGCACCAAGAACTTCCTCCGCGCCGACGCCGTGGAGATCATCGAGGCGTCGCCGGACCGCGTGCAGGCGCCCTGCCCGTTCGCCGGCCCCGGAAGGTGCGGCGGCTGCGACTGGCAGCACGCCTCCCTGCCCGCCCAGCGGGCCCTGAAGGCCGCGGTCGTGCAGGAGCAGCTGGAGCGGCTCGCCGGGATCACCCGAACGGTCGTCGTCGAGGAGGTCCCGTACCCGGTCGACGGCGAGGTGACGCCGCCGCCGGGGCTCGGCTGGCGCACCCGCGTCCAGTTCTCGGTCTCCTCCGGCGTCGTCGGCCTCCGCAAGCACCGGTCGCACGACATCGAGCCCGTGGACGAGTGCCTGATCGCCCACCCCGGCGTGGAGCTCATGGGCATCGAGCGCAAGCGCTGGCCGGGCGCGTCCGGCGTCGAGGGCGTGGTCTCGGCGACCACGGGCGACCGCCTCGTCGTGCTGCGCGGCCGCGACCGCCGCAAGATCCGGGTCCCGCGGCTGGACGTGCCGGTCCGGCTCGTGCGCGGCAAGCCCGAACCGGGCGCCGGGCTCCCGTACGTGCGCGAGGAGGTCTCCGGGCGGCTCTACCAGGTCAGCGGCAGCGGCTTCTGGCAGGTGCACCCGGGGGCGGCGCAACTGCTCGCCGACGCCGTCCTGGACGCCCTCGAACCGAAGCCCGGCGACATCGCCCTCGACCTGTACTGCGGCGTCGGCCTGTTCGCCGGCGTCCTCGCCGACCGCGTCGGCGACGAGGGCCTCGTCGTCGGCATCGAGTCGGACGGCCAGGCCGTCCGCGACGCCCGCTACAACCTGCGCGACCTCCCGAACGTCTCGATCGAGCGCGGCCCCGTCGAGGAGGTCATCGCCGACCTGGAGTTCGGCCGCGCGTCCTCGGGCTCCCGCACGCAGAACAAGCGCGGCACCGGCCACCACGGCGGTTCCCGGGTCCGCAAGGCCGACCTGGTCGTCCTCGACCCGCCCCGCACCGGCGCGGGCCGCGAGGTCGTCGACCACATCACCCGCCTCGCCGGCCGCAAGATCGCCTACGTCTCCTGCGACCCGGCCACCCTCGCCCGCGACCTCGCCTACTTCAGCGAACGCGGCTGGACCCTGGAGTCCTTCCGCGCCTTCGACGCCTTCCCCATGACCCACCACGTCGAGTGCCTCGCCACCCTGGTCAGAGGCTGACCACCGCGGCGACGTCGTCGGACCGCAAGGGGATCGGATGGGGCGGGCGCCGTCAGATGAGCGTGGCCGGGCAGTGACAGAGGGCTATCCAATGTGCACCGGTCACGGAGGGTAGGACGTCCAACGCGCGTCCCCCTGCTGTCGGTAGAACACAGGATTGCCCATGCGCAGCCTCCCGATCCTTGTCGCACTTCTCGCGGCCGCTCCAGCCTTCACAGCGTGCGGAGGCACTGCGGAGGACGCCGCCCCCACCAAGACCGTGACCGTCGCACCGCCCAGCGCGACGGCGCCGGCGAGCACACCGACCGCCCCTCCGAGCAGCGCGAAACCCCAGGCCGTGAAGAGGATCCGCGTCCCGAACGTGGTCGGGAAGAACCACCAGGCCGCGCAGAACATCATGCAGGCGGCCGGACTGTGGATGCTGCGGGAGGAGGACGCGACCGGCCAGGGGCGGATGCTCATCCTGGACCGCAACTGGCAGGTGGTCCGCCAGAACCCGAAGCCCGGAACGAGCGTCCTCCCCGACGCGACGATCACCCTGTACTCCAAGAAGATCGGGGAGTAGCCTCCACCCTCGCGTTGCTCCCGGTCGGCGGGTGGTGGGTCATTCCACCGGCAGGACGTACTCCACCTCGTACCGGTCCGTGGGCACCACGATGTCGGCCGTCTCCACCGCCCGCTCCGCCGTGCGGTAGGTCCGCTGGATCACCATGACCACGGACCCGAGCGCCTCGCCAAGCGGCTCCGCCTCCGACTGCAGCACCGGCCGCGCCGTCACGACCTCCTGCACCGACTCGATGTGCTGCCCGATCACCCTCATCCGCGCGACCACTCCGGCGCCGGCGTGCGGCCCCTCCTCGGGGAACATCACCGGCGTGCCGCGTGTCAGGTCGAGCGGCTCCCAGCTCGTGGACAGCATCACGGGTTGCTCGTCGGCCAGAAAGGTGTAGCGGCTCATCACGACCGGATCGCCCGCAGCGATGTCGAGCCGCTCGCCGCCCTCAGCTCACGTCAGAACTCGTCGAGGCCGCCTACCTGGCCGATGGTGAAGATGTGCCGCGTCGCCGCGCAGATCGTCTCCAACGTGTGGATCGGCGTCCCCTCCGTGGAGTAGGAGGCGCGCAGCACCTGTACGACCCATTCGCCGGGGTCGAGATCGAGCGTGTCGGCCTCGAACCGCGTGGCCGGCCGCGCGGTGAGCGTCTCCTCCGCGTGCCCGAAGGTGTAGCCGAGCGCGACGATCGCGGCCTGCAGTGACGGCTTGACGAACTCCGGCTCGGCGATGCGCGTTCCGGCGAACAGGTCGGCGCGGAAGCAGCTCGTGGCGATGCGGACGGGCACGTCGTTGGCCGTCATCATCTTGCGGCGGGCAAGGACGTCCTCGCCGGGCTCTACGCGCAGGCAAGCGGCCACGTGCTCGCTGGCCGGCTCGGTGCCGATGTAGAGCATCCGGCGGCCGGGCGTGATGCCCTGGCGCTCGGCCTCGGTGAGGAACAGCGACGCCGACCCACGGGTCGCCGGATCGGTCGGGAGGGCGCGCTGCACGATGACCGGCGGACCCTGGCTGACCGGCGCGGCGGGGGCCTTGGCGACCGGTCCCTTGCGCATCTGCGAGACGCGGCCGGGCGTGACGCCGAGCGCCTTCGCGATGTCCTCCAGGTTGTGGCCGGCCTCTCGCGCTTCGGCGATCGCGCCGCGGCGGATCCTGGCCGCCTCCTCGGTGAGCCCCTGCTGCTCGGTCATGGCGCGGCTGATCGCCCGCGCCCGCTCGATCGGGTCAGCGATAGCGGAGATGTCCCGCAATGTCCTCAGGTCCACGTGATCCATTCTCCGGTCTTCACCTGGCGAACTTTAGGCCCCCTATTGCGCATGCCTCCGAGGCGGCCTAACCTCACCTCGGAGGCGATTTTAGGCCCCCTAAAGTTCGCTATGTCGAGGGGTGTGCTCATGGACACAGCCGCGTCCGGTCACGCGGACCAGTCTCCTACAGAGGGAATCAAGGCCGCACCGCCTCCCCGCGTCGACCACCTCGAAGCGCGCGTAGCGGCGTTACGGGCCGAATTCCCCGGGTGGAGGATCGAGGGGAGTGACATGCCGTCCCTCCCGTACCGTGCCGTCCGGGAAGGGGCCGACGAGAAAGCGATCATCCTCGGCGCCGGATCCTGCGACGCGCTGTGGAACCTGCTGTCCCAGCAGGACGCCGCCGACTGCGAGCACGCTCTTCTGGCGCTGGGTAAGGCGCTGGAGGAGCGCGGCGTTCGGGGCGTCCAGCACTGTGCCAGCCTCGTCATGAAGGCGAAGGCAGGGGGCTCGCGATCGGTCGATGCCCTGCGGGGGCGGGTCGTCTGGGACTCTGGGCTCGACCTGGGGTCGACCGGCGCGGTGGACGAGGTCGCTGTGAAGATTGTGCGGCTGCTCGGTCTGGAGTTGCACCCGCAACTCTCGGCGCTCGCCCGGCGCATGGGCGTCCGCGGCTACGCCGTGGACATCGGCGCCCCGGAGATCACCGTGACGACCGCCGTCGGGGTCTCGCCGCCGCGCGCGGTGCGGATCACCTGCGAGCCGCGGCCGACGGACGAGGACCGCGACTGGTTCTGGACGCACTGGGGCGACCCGCTCGCCGAGGCCGGCGACATCACCGGCGCGGAGGTCGCTCTCGTGGGGCTGCTGACAGCCCGGCCATGAGCCGGGGAGGCGGTCTTCTGGTCAGGGGGCGGGTTCCAGCAGCGGGAGAGGTGTGACTGAGAGCCCTGGCACAGGCCGGCCCGGTACAGGACCGAATGGCCCCGCCATGCGAGCGGAGTGGGCGGGGCCTTTCGCGCGGAACTCACCGGGATTTCTGGTAAGACGAAACGTCCCCACATTCGGGAGGCCGGAAGGCGGGGCGTTCGCGCGGTCTTGCGGGTGGGCGTCCGGAAAGGGCTTGGCAGATGGTCAGTATCCGAGAGTGCCGGGAGGAAGACCTTGAGCTGCTGGAGTCCCGCATCCCCTCTCCTGGCCAGACCAGGAGGCACGCGGCACGGTTCGATCAGCAGCAGCGCGGTCTCACCACGTTTCTGATCGCCTGGGCCGAAACCGTTCCCGTCGGGACGGCGCAGATCCTGTGGCACGGGTGTGCCGCTCCCGAAGTGAGGCAGCGGCATCCGAACTGCCCCGAGCTGAACGGTCTGGGCGTCTGGCCGCCCGAACTGAGGTCCCAGGGCATCGGGAGCGCCATCATCGAGGCGGCCGAAGCCCTCGTCCGCCAACGCGGCCACGACCAGATCGGTCTGGGTGTGGACGACGACAACCCGCGTGCAGCCGCTCTCTATCTGCGACTCGGCTACCAGGAAACCGGCTGCCGCTACCTCGACAGGTACCACTACATCGACGACCAGGGGACCCGTCATGAAGTGGTCGATCCCGCGCGGTTCCTGGTCAAGCAACTCGGCGGAGGCACCTGACGCCCCGCCCGCATGAAGTGCCCGCGACGCTCAGAGGCGGCCGGGGTCGCCGAGTCGCGATCGTCTGCTGTCCGGCGCGGGATGATCTGCCGGCCGGGGGCCTATGAGATTCGTCAAGCGGGCGAGACGTCGTAGATGGTGACGGGGATGCCGTGGTCGGTGAGTTCGCTGGTGATGAGTGGTTCGATGCGCTCCCAGCGGCCTCCGGCCAGGCCGGTGCCAATACGGGGCATATGGATGGTGGCGCCCAGACGGGTGGCGTGTGCGGCGAGGTGGTGCAGGCACTGGCGGACGGCGTCGTAGCGGATGGGCGGTCCGGAGCTGCGGCTGGTCTTGATGCCGTGCTGGCCGATCATGTTGGCGACCCAGATGTCGCGGGCGACCTGGACCAGCTGGACCGCTCCGAGCTCGAAGTCGTTGCCGGCCCGGTCGCGGTGCCAGCGGCGGTAGGCGGCTTCCGGCTCGGGCCAGCGCTTGGAGATCGCCAGGACGAAGCCTTTGCCCCAGCCTCCGCGGTTATTGCAGATGTGGGCGATGATCTTGGGGCCCTTGGCCTGCGGGCTGGTCGCGTCGCCGGTCACGTAGCGGATGTCCAGCATGACCGGGACGGTATCGGGACATGCCGACAGACTCGCTGGCGGCGAACCTGGTCGGAGGGCGGCGTCGGCTGGTCATGCGGCCTGTGTTGAGAGTGGCTGAAGTCATGCCGGGCCGGGTGACCAGCCTCCCCACCCGGCGAGCGAGGACGGCCAACAAGGTGACCGGGGGCGCGCGTCGATGAGATCCGGGTTTCCGGCAGGACGCGTTCTGAGTGGTTGACCTCGGAAAATCGGTTGCGGGGCCGGTTAGCGTGGAAGTGTGATCGAGATCAGGGACGTGCCGGAGGCCGACGCCGCGCTCATGGTCGACTTCGCCGGGATGGTGTTCCACCTGCCCATGGAGGACGGCGACCGTGAGCGGGACGGGTGGCCGCTCACCCGGGCCGAGCGGATCGGCGCCTATGACGGCGACACGAGAGTCGGGCAGCTCGCGGCCATGCCGATGCGGCTCGCGGTCCCGGGCGCTTTGCTCGACTGCTCGGCGGTCACCTTCGTCGGGGTGCTGCCCACGCATCGGCGCCGGGGAATCCTGACGTCCATGATGGACCGGATGGACGCCGACGCCATCGCGGCGGGGCGTCCGGTGGCCGCGCTCTGGGCGTCGCAGGGCGCCATCTACGGCCGGTACGGGTTCGGGCTGGCCACGCGGGCGATCGACCTGGAAGTGACCACGTCGCGTCCGCTGGAGTTCCGCACGACCCCGGACGATCGGCCGCTGCGGCTCGTCGACGCCGCGTCCGCGCCCGAGCTGGTCGATCCGATCCACCGGCGCTCGCTGCGTCCGGGCGGGCTCGTGCGCGATCCCGAGTGGTGGGCCAAGGCGATCCTGCGGCCGGTCGACCGGGACTCACCCGGTTACACCGCGCCGCGCATCGCCGTCCATCCCGCCGGCTACGTGGTCTACCGGGTCCGCGAGGGGACGGTCAGGGTGGTCGACCTCGTCGCCGACACCCCGCAGGCGGAGGCCGCGCTCTGGGAGTTCCTGGCGTCGATCGACCTGACGTCACGCATCGAGGCGCTGGGCCGTCCGGTGGACGACCTGCTGCCGCACATGGTCACCGACCCCGACCGGGTCAACGTCAAAAGGGACTTCGGCGCCCTCTGGCTGCGGTTGATCGACGTGCCGGCCTCTCTTCGCGCCCGCTCCTGGGCCAGCGAGGACGCCTTCGTCCTGGAGGTCGAGGACCCGCGCATCCCGCCGAACGCCGGCCGCTGGCGCCTCACGACCGGCGCGGCGCCTGCTTGCGAACCGGCCTCCGGGCCACCGGACCTCAGCCTGAGCGCCGCCGATCTCGCGGCCGTCTACCTGGGCGGCCAGAGCCCGGTCACCCTGGTCCGGATCGGCGCCGTCACCGAGCACACGCCCGGTGCGGCCGCGCGGCTGGAGGCCGCGTTGGCCGTTCCGCTGGCGCCTTACATCAACGACGACTTCTGAGTCAGCGCCAGAAGAAGACCTTGGCGCTGGCCTTGGCGATCGTCGCGGCGGCGGCGCCCTGGTGGAGGAGCTGGAAGCGCACGCGCTTGCCCGCTTCGACGGTGTCGGCGGCGAGGCCGTAGAGGAGGTTGGTGGGCTCGCCGACGGAGATGAAGTCCTGGACGGGGCCGATCTGGTAGTCGGAGGCGTCGCCGTCCGCCACCTCGATCACCCGGGCCTGGATGAGCGTGCCCGCGGGGACGCCGCTCAGCGCCGCGCTCACCGACAGGCTGTAGCGGGCCGATCCGGTGAGCAGGCTGGGGCCGCCCGGGTCGTTGTGCTGGTGCTCCTTGTCGGAGTACTCCTTGCTCCAGGTGACCTCGGTCCACTCGCCGGGAGGAAGCTCCTGGTGGTCGCCACCGGTGCCGACGGACACGTAGTCGGGCATGTCGTCCTCTCCCTCGGGCGAGACGCCGACGCGCCACTGCCCGTAGTCGCTCTTGACGGCGCGGTCGTAGTCGACGCCGACGCCGTTGATCGTGTGGTCGTTGGAGTACTGACGGAGCTGGGCGCGGGCGTCCCATTTGCCGCCCGACCAGGCGTACGTCTGCCAGCCGTAGGCGATCTTCTTGGCGTCGAAGGCGCGCTTGACCGGGCCGTAGCCGCCGTAGAGGCCGACGCGGTCGCGGCCGAGGACGCTCGCCGCGCCGTCCAGGTAGGCGTTGATCTCGTCCTGCTGCCCGGAGGTGGCGTCCCAGTCGGCTGCGAAGTAGATGGGCCGGTCGTCCGGCATGCCGCACGCCCTGGCCTGGGCGGCGGCGGCCCGGGCGTCGGCCGCGCCGGCGGACCGGCCGGCGAGCGGGCGCTTGGCGGTCGACTCCCAGACGACCACCAGCCAGATGCCCGCGGCGGACAGCTCGTCTGCCTCCTTGCGGGTCAGGTTCTTGCCGCTCGTGTCGTGCGACAGGTAGCGGCACGCGAACTTGGCCCCGGCGCGTTCCAGCGCGGACGCGCCGGGGCGGCCCCACGCGTAGTCGACGCCGAAGACAGCCATGTCAGCTCCATGTGTCGGGGGTTGTCGGGGTCTTGGCGATTTAACAGCCTTTGTCCTTTGTGGCGCAGGAGATTGCGGAGGTTGACCGTCCGTAAGGGGGCGGACGGTCAAGAGTCACCGTGCGTGGCGACACGCCGACGCGGCGTTGGCGGGCGCGCCTCCGGATCACTAGAACGGACGGTGACCGCAACAAAACCGCAGGCCACCGGGGGGTTCGTAGTGATCCGGACGTTGAGGGTGCAGGGCGTGGTGCTAGTGATCGCCGCGCCGTTGCTGGGAGGCGTGCTCCTGCCCGCCGCGGCGCGGGCCGACGGGCCCGGCCCGAAGCCGAAAGCCAAGCAGCACGGCAAGCAGGCCGCGGGCGTGGCGCTTCGGACGGGCGGTCCCGCGAGCGCCGTCGTCCCGGGGCGCACCTATGAGTGGACGTTCAAGATGACCGCCGAGGGGCCGGGCAGGTCCGGCAAGGCGGTGTTCAGGACGACGCTGCCGAGATCGCTGGCGTTCGTCTCGGGGAACAGGGACTGCGCGGCCGCCGGATGGACGGTCGAGTGCGAGCTCGGCCCCGTGCGGCACGGCCGGACCGTCACCGGCGCGATCAGGGCCAAGGTGTCGGACGACGCAAGGCCCGGTCAGCGGATCCGCCTGCGCGGGACCGTGACGTGGGGCGCCGCCCACGCGGCCCGCGCGTTCCCGGCCGTCCGCGTCGCCAGGACCGCCCAGGAAGAACACGCCAAGGCGTCACCCAAGAAGCCCGACGCCAAGCAGCCGGACGCCGAGAAGCCGGACGTAAAGAAGCCACAGGCGAAGAAGCCGCACGCGAAGAAGCCGCACGCGAAGAAGCCGCACGCGAAGAAGCCGCACGCGAACAAGCCACACGCGAACAAGCCACACGCCAAGAAGCCTGCCGCGAAGGCGCCGGCGGCGGTGCGGAGGGTCGCTCGTTCGGGATGACGCCGGGCGGGGGCTGCCCCGCCGCGCGACGGCCGCCGGGTTCGTACGAGGATGGGGGCATGCGACTTCGAATCTTCACCGAGCCCCAGCAGGGGGCGACGTATGAGACACAGCTCGCCGTCGCCAAGGCGGCCGAGGAGCTCGGCTTCGACGCGTTCTTCCGCTCCGACCACTTCGTCAAGATGGGGGACGTCACGGGCGAGCCGGGCCCGACCGACTCGTGGATCACCCTTGGCGCGCTGGCGCGGGAGACCAGCCGGATCAGGCTCGGCACGCTGGTGACGGCCGGGACGTTCCGCTACCCGGGGCCGCTGGCGATCTCCGTTGCGCAGGTCGACCAGATGAGCGGCGGGCGCGTCGACCTGGGGCTCGGGACGGGGTGGTTCGAGGAGGAGCACGCCGCCTACGGCATCCCGTTCCCGAGTCTCGGCGAGCGCTTCGACCGGCTTGAGGAGCAGTTGCAGATCCTCACCGGGCTGTGGGGGACGCCGTCCGGCGAGACGTTCTCCTTCAGCGGGCGGCACTACACCCTGACCGAGTCGCCCGCGCTGCCGAAGCCGGTGCGGCCGGGCGGGCCGCCGATCATCATCGGCGGCGCCGGGGCGAAGCGGACGCCGCGGCTCGCCGCCCGCTACGCCGACGAGTACAACGTCCCGTTCCACCAGGTCAAGGACACCGGCGGCGCGTTCGACCGGGTCCGCGCGGCGGCCGCCGAGGCGGGCCGGACGAGGCCGCTGGTGTACTCGGCCGCGCAGGTCGTGTGCTGCGGGCGGGACGAGGCGGAGCTGGAGCGGCGCGCCGGCGCCATCGGGCGGGAGGTGCCGGAGCTGCGCGAGAACGGGCTCGCCGGGACCCCGCAGGAGCTGGTCGACAAGATCGGCCAGTTCGGCGAGCTGGGCGCGGAGTGCCTCTACCTCCAGGTCCTCGACATGAGCGACCTGGAGCACCTGGAGCTGCTGGCCTCCGAGGTGATGAGCAAGCTCTGACGGCGCGGCGGGGCCCGCGCCGGCGCGGGCCCCGTGCGTCACGTCAGGCGGCCTCCTCCTCCGGGCGCGCGTGCATCGGCAGCAGGAACGTCACCAGGAAGGTGAGGCCGAGGAGCCCGACCTCGACCCAGAGCGTGAACTTCATGGCGTCGCCGAACCCGGCCTTGGCCGCGTGCTCGCCGGCCCCGGCGACCGCCTTCTGGACGGCGGGAGCCGACTGCGGCGCGGCGGCGACGGCGGCCTTGACGTCGTCCTGGAGCCGGCGGCACGACGCGGGCACGGCGGCGGCGTCCTTGGCGGTGGCGCGGTCGCGGCCGCAGTCGCGCAGGCCGTCCACGACGCGGTCCCGCTGCGCGGCGGGGACGGACGCGGCGGCGAGGTCGCGGCGCAGGGCGGCGGCCCCGTCGTCGGCGGCGGACGCGACGTGCCCGCCGAGCAGCCCGAAGAAGACCGTGCCGAGGACGGCCGCGCCGAGCGCGCTGCCGAGCTGCTGGACGGCGGTGAGCGTGCCGCCCGCCGAGCCGGTCTCCTCGGGCTCGACGCCCGCCAGCACGGTGTCGAAGAAGGGCCCCATCAGCAGGCCCATGCCGATCCCGGTGACGGTCAGCGCGGGGACGAGCTGCCAGGGGGTGACGTCGATCCCGGCGTACCGGAGCGTGAGGGAGAGCCCGGCGATCCCGGCGGCCATGACGACGGCGCCCGCGTGGATCACCTTGCGGCCGAGGCCCTGCACGGCCTGCATGAGGCCGAAGCCGATGACGATGCCGACCGACCACGGGATCTGCGCGAGGCCCGCCTTGAGCGGGGAGTAGCCGAGCCCGAGCTGGAAGAACAGCGCCAGCACCAGGCCGAGGCCGGCGACGCCGGAGAAGAACACCAGGCCGACGACGAGGCCGCCGGTGAAGCCCCGCTTGCGGAACAGGCTCGGCACGATCAGCGGGTCGCCGCCGAGACGCTGCTTGCGGGTCTCGTACCAGGCGAACACGCCCCACACGACGAGGGAGGCGGCCATCATGGCGAACGTCCAGGCGGGCCAGTCGTGCTCGCGGCCCTGGACGAGGGGGTAGATCAGCAGCCCGGCGCCGAGGGAGGCCAGGGCCGCGCCGGTGAGGTCGAGCCGGGAGGCGTGCTCGGCGCGCCCCTCGGGCAGGAACTTCAGCCCGGCGAGCACGGCGGCGGCGCCCAGCGGCAGGTTGATCAGGAAGATCATCCGCCAGCCGGTGCCGAACAGGTCGGCGTCGATCAGCCAGCCGGCCAGCACCGGGCCGCCGACCGACGACAGCCCCATGACCGGCCCGAACATGGCGAACGCGGCGCCCATCTCCTTCGCCGAGAACATCTGCTTGATCATTCCGATGCCCTGGGGCAGCATCAGCGCGCCGAACAGGCCCTGCATGCCGCGGGCGCCGACCAGCATCCCGGGGGAGCCGGCGATGCCGCACAGCAGCGAGCCGGCCGTGAAGCCGGCCGCGCCGATGAGGAACATCCGCTTGCGCCCGTAGAGGTCGCCGAGGCGTCCGCCGGTGATGAGCCCGACGGCCATGGCGAGGGTGTAGGCGGCGGCGAGCCACTGGATGGTGGCCGCCGACCCGCCGAGCTCGGCGCGGATCGTGGGGGCCGCGATGGCCGTGATCAGGGCGTCCAGCATGTCCATGACCTCGCCGGCGAGGATCACGAACAGGGCGACCCAGCGCCAGCGGTAGCCGCCGTCGGCGGTGCCCCGGGCGGGGGAGGTCAGGGTTTCGGTCATGGTCACTCCGGGGGAACAGTGTTCGTTGTCTACGAACAGTGTTCTACGGGCGAACGCTGTTCGTGTCAAGTACGATGTTCGTGTACGAGAAATCCTCTCTGTAATAGAGAAGATATATCGCGATTCGCGATAGTCAAGATGCATCGCGAGATCAGGAGGTCCTGACGTGGTCACCGCACGCCCGGACATGCCGACACCGCCCGGCCGCAGGCCGCGCAAGGCCGCGCCCGCCCGCCAGCCGCTCACGCAGGAGCTCGTCGTCGACACGGCGATCCGTGTCCTGGACGCCGAGGGCCTGGACGCCGTGACCATGCGCCGCGTCGCGCAGGAGCTCGGCACGGGCCCGGCGTCCCTCTACGCCCACGTCTCGGGCAAGGAGGAGCTGCGCGAGCTGATGCTCGACCGGGTGGCCGCCGAGATCCGGCTCCCCGTCCCCGACCCGGCGCGCTGGCAGGAGCAGCTGAAGGAGCTGGCGCGCGAGATCCGCCGCGTCTACACCTCGCACCGCGACATCGCGGTGGTGTCGATGGCGCTCATTCCCACCGGGCCCCACCTGCTGGACGTCGCCGAGACTCAGCTCGCCCTCATGCGCGCCGGCGGCGTCCCGAAGCGGATCGCCGGGCTCGCCGTCAGCACCCTCGGCATGTTCCTCGACGCCGACGCCATCGAGGACACGCTCCACCACGCCAAGACGCCCCCGGGGGCGGGCGACCCCTGGACGTACTTCCAGACGTACCTCGACCAGATCCGCGAGTACTTCGCCGCTCTGCCCAAGGACCGCTACCCGACGATCTCCGGCATGGTGGACGAGCTCACCGCGGAGAGCGGCGACGGGCGCTTCGAGTTCGGCCTCGACATGCTCGTCCGGGGAATCGCCTCCTACGCCGCGGAGGCGTCCTGCCCCGAGAAGGACGGTTAGGCGAAGGCGCGCTCGAAGGCCGCGTGCCGGGGGGCGCCCTTGGCCGTGTCCCAGACGGCGAAGACCACGTGCTCGAACCGGTCGGCGAACCCTCCGCCCGGACGCAGCGCCTCGGCGAACACCTCGGCGACCTCGGCCGGGTCGTTGCGGAAGACGCCGCAACCCCAGGCGCCGAGAACGAGCCGGGTGTGCCCGTTGGCCAGCGCCACGGCGAGGACCTTGCGGGCGCGCAGCCGCAGCGCCGCCGGAACCCGCTCGGCCTTGGCGGCGTCCCGGATCGCGCCGCGGTTCGGCGCGGGCGACGTCAGGAACGTGACGCCGTAGGGCTCCTCCAGAAGCCGCCCGGAATCGTCCCGGAACACCGGCACGTCCGGCGAGTAGATCATGTGGTCGCTGTAGAGGAGATCTCCCTGGGTGCGGTGGAAGTCGTAGTACTCCCTGGCCGAGAGCAGCGACTCGTACAGGCCCGAGGAGCGCGCCAGCCCCTCCTCCTGGGCGTGCGCCCCGTTCAGGAAGCCGCCGCCCGGGTTCTTCGCGGAGGCGAAGTTGAGCGCGAGCGGCGTCGTCCCGGGGGCGCACAGCCGTCGCGCGGCGGCGAGCGTCGTCTCTCCGGTCACCTCGATCCGCGTGCGCGTGCCGGGGTCGGCCGGCGGAAGGTTCTTCAGGAGCGTGTCCAGCTCGCCCGGCCGGTAGAGGACGGTGCGCCGGACGGCGTCGGCCAGGCCGTCCGCGATCGAGACGGTGCGGCCGGACGGCGCGGTGTAGTCGCCGCGTTCGAGGATGGCCACGGTCTCCTGCGCGGTCATTTGGCGGGGGTGTCTGCTCATGTCGCTCCGGATTCTGCTGGCCGGGCGAAGCCGGGCGCAAACCCTTTTGGACGGGCGTTCCGGAAAATGGATGGGGGCGTTCGGCGCGTTCCGCCACACTTGGGGCGTGCTTCTGACGATCACCACGACGATGAACCAGGCGACCGACCTGGGGTTCCTCCTGCACAAGCATCCCGGCCGGGTGCAGCGCTTCGAGCAGTCCTACGGCACGGCGCACGTCTTCTACCCGGACGCGGAGGAGGAGCGCTGCACGGCTGCCCTGCTGCTGGACGTCGACCCTGTCCAGCTCGTGCGCACGCGCGGCAGAGGCACACCAGACTTCTCTCTCGGCCAGTACGTGAACGACCGCCCGTACGCGGCGTCGTCGCTCCTGGCGTCGGCCATGGCGAACGTGTTCCGCACCGCCATGCGGGGGCGCTGCGACCTGCGTCCCGAACTGGCGGAGACGCCCATCCCGCTGGAGATCGTCCTTCCCGCCCTCCCGTGCAGGGGCGGCCCCGGTCAGGCCGAGCGGTTCTTCGCTCCGCTCGGCTGGGACGTGTCGGCCGTGCCCGTGCCGCTCGACCCGGACTTCCCCGAGTGGGGCGACTCCCGGTACGTGACGCTCACCCTGACCGGGACGCTGCGGCTCGCCGACGCCCTCAACCAGCTGTACGTCCTGCTGCCGGTCCTCGACGACGCCAAGCACTACTGGATGGCGCCCGACGAGGTCGACAAGCTCATCCGGGCGGGGGAGGGCTGGCTGGCCGCGCACCCCGACCGCGGCGCCATCACGCGCCGGTACCTGGCCAACCGGCGCAGCCTCGTGCAGTCCGCGCTGGGCCGTCTCGCCGACGCCGAGGACGCGTCCGACGAGGAACTCGACCCGGTGGAGGTCGAGGAGGAGCCCGCCGCCGAGGACGGGCAGGCGGAGGCGGCGCCCGAGGAGGCGTCCGTCTCGCTCGCGGAGCTGCGGCTGCGGTCGGTCGTGCAGGCGCTGCACGACGAGAACGCCCGCCGGGTCATCGACCTCGGCTGCGGCTCGGGCAAGCTGCTGGCGCGGCTGGCCAGGGACGAGTTCTTCAGCGAGATCTCCGGGTCGGACGTCTCGCACCGCGCGCTCGGCCACGCCTCGCGCCGGCTGCGCCTGGACAAGCAGCCGCGCCGCGAGAACGACCGCGTCCAGGACGTCTTCCAGGGCGCGCTCACCTACGCCGACGAACGGTTCCGCGGGTACGAGGCGGCCGTGCTGATGGAGGTCATCGAGCACATCGACCCGCCGCGCCTCGGCGCCGTCGAGCGGGTCGTGTTCGGCCACGCCTCGCCCCGCGTCGTGGTCGTCACGACCCCGAACGCCGAGCACAACGTCCGCTACGAGGGGCTGGCGCCCGGGGCGATGCGCCACCCCGACCACCGTTTCGAATGGACGCGCCCGGAGTTCCGCGCATGGGCGGACCGGGTCGCCGCCGAGCACGGCTACCGCGTCCGCCACGTGCCCGTCGGCGACGACGACCCCGAGGTCGGCGCGCCGACGCAGATGGGAGTGTTCACCCGATGACCGAGATCAAGGTCCCGGAGATGGGGCTCGTCGTGCTCGTCGGCGTGTCCGGGTCGGGCAAGTCGCACTTCGCGCGCAAGCACTTCAAGCCGACCCAGGTGGTGTCGTCGGACTTCTGCCGCGGGGTCGTGTCGGACGACGAGAACGACCAGTCGGCCACCGGCGACGCGTTCGACCTGCTGCACTACATCGTGGGCAAGCGCCTGCGGCGCGGACTGCTGACCGTGGTGGACGCGACCAACGTGCAGACCAAGGCGCGGGAGTCGCTGCTCAGGCTGGCCAAGGAGCACGACGTCCTGTCGGTGGCGATCGTGCTGGACGTCCCCGAGGGCCTCGCCGCCGAGCGCAACGCCGGGCGCCCGGACCGCGACCTGGCCCCGCACGTCATTCCTCGCCAGCGCCGCGAGCTGCGGCGCGGCATGCGCTCGCTGGGCCGCGAGTTCCGCCGCGTCCACGTCCTGACCGGTCCCGACGAGATCGACGCCGCGACGATCCGGTACGAGAAGGCCTGGAACGACAGGCGCGAGCTGACCGGCCCGTTCGACGTCATCGGCGACGTGCACGGCTGCCGCGCGGAGCTGGAGGACCTCCTCGCCGGACTCGGCTACGAGATCCTCCGGGACGCGCGGGGGCGCGCCGCCGGCGCGAGCCACCCCGGCGGGCGGACCGCCGTCTTCGTCGGCGACCTGGTCGACCGCGGCCCCGACTCGCCGGGCGTGCTGCGCCTGGTGATGGGCATGGTGGCGGCCGGCGACGCGCTGTGCGTCTCGGGCAACCACGAGGCCAAGCTCGTCCGCGCCCTGCGCGGGCGCAAGGTGCGGCTCGCGCACGGGCTCGCCGAGTCGCTGGAGCAGCTCGCCGCCGAGGACGAGGACTTCCGCGACGGCGCGCTGCGGTTCATGGACGGCCTCATCAGCCACTACGTCCTGGACGGCGGACGCCTGGTCGTGGCCCACGCGGGGCTCAAGGAGGACTACCACGGCCGCGCGTCCGGGCGGGTCCGCTCGTTCGCGCTCTACGGCGACACGACCGGGGAGACCGACGAGTACGGCCTGCCGGTGCGCTACCCGTGGGCGCGCGACTACCGGGGCAAGGCGATGGTCGTGTACGGCCACACGCCCGTCCCGGAGGCGGAGTGGGTGAACAACACCATCTGCCTGGACACCGGTGCGGTGTTCGGCGGGAAGCTGACGGCGCTGCGGTATCCGGAGCGCGAGCTGGTGTCGGTTCCGGCGCGGCAGGTCTGGTACGAGCCGACGCGCCCGCTGGAGGCGCCGGCCAAGGCGAGCGCGGGCGGCCACCGGGAGAACGACGTCCTCAACATCGGGGACGTCCTCGGGAACCAGGGCGTCGAGACCCGCCTGATGGGACGCGTCTCGGTCCGGGAGGAGAACGCGCTGGCCGCGCTGGAGGTGATGAGCCGGTTCGCGGTGGACCCGCGCTGGCTCGTCTACCTGCCGCCCACCATGGCCCCCGCCGAGACGTCGCCCCTGCCGGGATACCTGGAGCATCCGGCCGAGGCCCTCGCCGCGTACCGGGACAAGGGCGTCCCGCGCGTGGTGTGCGAGGAGAAGCACATGGGCTCGCGCGCCGTGGCGGTCGTGTGCCGCGACGCCTCGGTGGCCGCCGAGCGGTTCGGCGTGGACGACGGGACGACCGGCGCCGTCTACACCCGCACCGGGCGCTCCTTCTTCCGCGACCCGTCCCGCACGGCCGAGGTCCTGGACCGGCTCCGCGCCGCCGTCGGCGCGGCCGGGCTCTGGGACGAGCTGGACACCGGATGGCTCGTCCTCGACGGCGAGCTCATGCCGTGGTCGGCGAAGGCGATGGACCTCATCCGCACCCAGTACGCGGCGACCGGCGCGGCGGCCCGGGCCGCCCTGCCCGTGGCGGCCGACGCGCTCGCGCGGGCGGAGGGGCGAGGGCTCGACGTCGGCGGGCTGCGCGAGCGCATCGACCGGCGGGCCGCGAACGCGTTCCGGTTCCGCGACGCGTACGCGCGCTACTGCTGGCCGGTGGACGGGCTGACCGGCGTGCGCTTCGCGCCGTTCCAGGTCCTCGCCGGGGAGGGCCGCTCGTGGGCGGTCCTGCGCGACCACGAGTGGCACATGTCCGTGGCCGGGCGTCTGGCGGACGGCGACGTGAGCGGGCTCGTCCAGCGGACGGGGTCGATGACCGTCGACCTGGGGTCGCCGGAGTCGGAGGCCGCGGCCGCCGAGTGGTGGGAGAAGCTCACCGCGGCGGGCGGCGAGGGCATGGTCGTCAAGCCGCTGGGGCCGCTTCCGGAGGACGCCAAGGTGCAGCCCGGCGTCAAGTGCCGGGGGCCGGAGTACCTGCGCATCATCTACGGGCCCGACTACCGCGAGCCGGAGCACCTCGAACGGCTGCGCCGCAGGTCGCTCGGGCGCAAGCGGTCGCTGGCGATGCGGGAGCACGCGCTGGGCGTCGAGGCCCTCGACCGGCTCGCGGGCAGGGAGCCGCTGTGGCGCGTCCACCAGGCGGTCTTCGCCGTCCTGGCGCTGGAGTCGGAACCGGTGGACCCGCGCCTGTGACCGTTCGCGCGCCACGGCCCGCCCTCGGGCGGGCCGTGGCCGCCGGTCAGGTCGAGAAGAGCATGTGGAACACGCTGCCGTGGTGCGGGCGGTGGTGCCCGCCGTGGTGATGGTGGTGGACCGCCGGCGCAGGAGTCCCCCAGCCGGGCGCCGCGGCGGGCGGGGGAGCCGCCCGGTACTGCGACTCCATCTGGCTCAGGGCCTCGAGCTCGCCGTAGTCGAGGAAGATGCCCCGGCAGCTGTCACATTGCTCGATGTGGACGCCGCTGCGGGTATAGGTCCGCATCACGCCACGACATTTAGGGCAGTGCATCGCCTTGTCATCCTTCCGGTATGGATCCCCAGGTAGAGGCTAAATGTAGGACAGGTTGGGCGCCACGTCATGCCGCGTCCCCCGCCGCGGATATTCTCACGCAGGCGTCGACCATCGCCTGCTCCGCGCCGTCGAGTGGCCGATCTTCCCTCCCCGCGGATATGACGCACGTGGCCGCGATCTGGATCGCAAGACTTCGCGCGGGAACGTCCAGGGCCGTCCAGGGATCGCCCTGCGCCGGCACGGCCGGGCCGCCCGCCTCCCTGTACGCGCCGAGGAAGCGCTCCCAGTCCTGCGGCGGGAGGACTCCACCGGAGTAGAGCGCCGCGGGCCGGGCGAGGTCCCATGCGGGGTCGCCCTCGCCGAGGTCCTCGATGTCGATGAGCCGCCATCGCCCGTCCGGTGCGCAGACCATCTGGCCCAGATGCCAGTCGCCGTGAATGAGGCAGCGGGTGCGCCCGTCGGGCTCCTTCTCCTCGCCGCGTATCCAGGCGGGGAGAGTGGTGAACGCGCGCCGCACCGCGTCCGCGGCGGGGCCGTCCGGCAGGCGGGAGACCAGGCGCGCCACGCGTGTCGGACGTCCCCACGGCGGAGCGTCGGCCGGGACGGGCATCGCGTGCAGGGCCGCCAGGAGCCGGGCGCCTTCCTCCCAGGGGAGTTCCCTGGCCGGATCCACCGGCTCACCGAACGCCGCGAGCGTGACCGTGCGGCCGTCCACGGTGAGCGGCGGCCCCAAGGCGCCGACGACCAGATCGGGCAGCGACTCCGCCAGCCCGATCCGGGCGAGGAAGGGGGCTCCGTGTTCCCGGTCGGCCTGGTGCGCCTTCACGACCACGTCGCCGACGCGGACGACGAGCACACCGTGCCGGTCGTACAGGGTCTCCGGCCGTCCGTCCCGGGTGGCGCTCTGACGCCCGATCTCGGCGAGCCGCGTGAAGAGCCCTGGCTGGACGGTCTCGGTTTGCACGCGACCAGTCAACCACTCCGCGCGGGGCCCATCCGCTGCGCCGACGAGGCGGCGAACTCGTCCCGCAGCCGCTGCCGGACGACTTTGCCCAGCATGTTCCGGGGCAGCTCCGTCCGGGGCAGGAACTCGGAGGGCACCTTGTAGTGCGACAGATAGCGTTCGCAGTGCCGGCGCAGCTCGTCCGCCGAGAACGGGTAGGCGGGGTGTTCCACCACGTGGGCGATGATGCGCTCGCCGCGCCGGGCGTCGGGGACGCCGACCACGGCGCAGTCGTGCACGGCGGGATGGCGGCGCAGCACCTTCTCCACCTCGGACGGGGACACGGTGAAGCCGCTCACCTTGATCATGTCTCGCTGGCGGTCCACGATGGTGATGAAACCCTTCTCGTCCATCACCCCTATGTCACCGGTGCGGAGCCAGCCCTTCGAGAGGGTCTGCGCGGTGGCGAGCGGCGCGTTCCAGTAGCCCGCGAACACCTGCGGCCCGCGCACGACGACCTCTCCCGTCCCGCCCGGCGGCAGGACCTTCGTCGGCTCGTCCTGGTCGACGATGACGGCGTCGGTCATGGGCAGCGGCAGCCCGACGGTCAGGTTCCGCGCCCCGCCGCCCAGCGGGTTCGCGGTGACGGCCGGGGACGCCTCCGTCAGCCCGTAGCAGTTGATCAGGCCCTTGGCGCCGACCTCGGCGAGCCGGTCGATCGTGCTCTGCGACAGCCCCATCGCCCCGGAGATGAAGATGCGCAGGGAGCGCAGGTCGTCCGGCCGGAACCGCGGGCTGTCGAGCACCTGCTCGTACAGCGTCGACACCCCGGGGAAGATGGTCGGCCGGTACCTGCGTATCGCGCGGACCACGCGGTCGCCGTCGTAGCGGGGGAGCAGCACCACCGCCCCGGCGGTCATCACGGGCGCGACGAGGCAGCTCATCAGCCCGAACGAGTGGAACAGCGGAAGCACCGCCAGCGTCACGTCCTCGCCGGGGCGCCCGTCGAGGTCCCAGGCGTGCTGCTGGCAGGCGTTCGCGACGAGGTTGCGGTGCGTCAGCATCGCGCCCTTGGGGCGCCCCTCCGTCCCGCCGGTGTACTGGATGGCGGCCAGATGCCTCGACGGGTCCAAGGGGAGTTGCCGTACGCGGCGCGCGGGCGCCCTCTGCAACTCCTTGAACGGGACCACGCCGGGTTCCTGCGGCACGTCGGCGGTGATGGCCGCGCGCCGCCGCTGCATCTGCACGAGCGGGAGCCGCAGGGCGATCCGCCGGGTGGCCGGGAGGAAGTCGGCCAGGGACGTCACGATGACGTGTTCCAGACCCGCGCGGGCCCGCACGGCCTTCACCGTCGTGTAGGAACGATCCAGCACGACGGCGACGCGCGCGCCGCAGTCGGCGAGCTGCCGGAGCATCTCCTCCTCGGTGTAGAGGGGGTTGTGCTGGACCGCGATCGCGCCCCTGCGCAGCACGCCGAAGAACGCGATGACCTGCTGCGGGCAGTTCGGGAGGATCAGCGCCACCCGGTCGCCGGGCTGCACTCCCAGCCGGTGCAGGCCGTCGGCGAACCGGTCCACGGCCTCGCGCAGGTCCCGGTAGCAGATCCGCCGGCCGAAGAAGATCAGCGCGTGGTTGCGGGGGAACCGGTCCGCGGCGTCGTCGAGCAGGCGCGTGACGGGGACGTCCGGGATGTCGACCTCCCGGGGGACCCCGGGCTGATACCACTGCCGCCAGGGCGAGGAGCGCAGTGACGAGTGCCACATAACGCTCGATTGAACCATCTCCGGCACCCTCGCGCCGGGCGAAGAAACGCGAACCCGCGCGGGCCGCCGGGCGCGCCGGTTCAGCGCGTCCAGCCCTCCGAGCGGGTGACGGCGCGAGCGCCGGGGGCGGGCGGCTCCACGGCGCGGCCCTCGTAGGCGGTCGACAGGACGATGTGCGAGTTCATCTCCCCGTGCTCCCCGAGGCGTTCCAGGAGCCCCTCCAGGTGCTGCATCGACGCCACCCGCACCTTCAGCATCGTGCACCAGCCGCCGCTCAGCTTGTGGACCTCGGTGACCTCCGGCAGGTCCTCGGCGGCGGACGTCTTGAGCAGGCAGCGGCCGAGGGCGCACCGCATCTGCACGAAGGCCGTCAGCGGCTGGCCGACCGCGGCCGGATCGACGCGCGCCTGGTAGCCGGTGATCACACCGGCCTCCTCGAGGCGCCGCACCCGCTCGGCGACCGCCGGGGGCGACAGGTTCACCAGGGCCGCGAGCCGGTTGAACGACAGGCGGCCGTCCCGCTGCAGTTCGGCGAGGATCCGCCAGTCCGTCTGGTCCATCTGGAAAGTCCCTTCGGAACATCGCTTTGCAATCTATAAGCCGAAAGAGCTGAAAGCCAGGGATCATCCATTCCTTTCGAGAAATGGCGTTTCTAGCGTTAAGGCATGGAGAAACGATCCCGTCCGATGGCGGCCCTCTGCTCGGGCGTCGCCCTGATGAACGCGTCCATGGCGGTGGCGAGCGCGACCGCGACCCTGGTCGCCGCGGACCGGCTCGGCGCCGCGTGGGGAGGCGTGCCGAGCACCGCGGGCATCGTCGGGACGGGCGCCGGCGCCCTCGCGCTGACCCGGCTCGTGCGGGCGAGCCGGCGCCGCGCCTTCGTCCTCGGCTACGCCGCCGCGGCGGCGGGAGCCTGCCTGGCCGCCCTCGCGGTCGCGAACGGCGACGTCGCGGGGCTGTGCCTCGGGATGCTGCTGCTCGGCCTCGGCAACGCGGGGGCCCAGCTCTCGCGGTACGCGGCGGCGGACCTGCACCCGGCGGGACGGCGCGGCTTCGCCATCGGGCTCGTGGTGGGGTGCGCGTCGGGACGCTGGAGCTGTACTTCTCC
>NZ_JBFARL010000072.1:0-35908 GCF_040674655.1 Actinomadura sp. NPDC049753
GCCTGTACCCGATGCTGACCGCCCAGCACCGCTACCTGGCCCGCTGCCGCGACCTGGCCACGGGCGGCGCGCCCCGTGCCGTCCCCCGGCGACGGAAGCGGCCAGCGCGTCCCGCGCCGATCCCCACGATCGGCATACCGTCGTTCAAGAGTCGTACGAGACTCGCCGACGGGAAGTCGTTTTTCGACAATCGACCCGTTTCTCGCCGCGATCTCCACTAGAGTCTGCCTGCGACCCCGGCACTACGGGGCCGCAGGCTTTCTTCTCGGTATGAACGCGCCCGGAGCTTTTCGACCGTTTTCCTTTCGCCGCTCATGCCGTCGGGCGGAAAGCCTTTCGGGCCGGCGCACGCATTGCCGCCGCCCGCTGGTCGGCGGCCGGTCGCACCTCGACCGAACCGGCCACCATCGGTTCCGGGAAGGATGCAACAGGTGGCCGCTTTCGACGGCGCGAGCGGGTCCACGTGAAACCACGAGCGTCCATGCCACGGGATTTCACCCTCCTGTGGAGCGGGTCGGCCGCCTCCCAGCTCGGCACCATGAACGCGGCGATCGCGATCCCGCTGCTGGCGCTGTCCCTGACCGGTTCGCCGGTCTTCGCGGGCTGGGTCGCCGCGGCCGGAACGTGCCCCCGGCTGCTCCTCTACCTGCCCGCGGGCATGCTCGCGGACCGCTTCGACCGCCGACGCATCATGCTGACCTGCCAGTACACGCGGTTCGGCGTGGCGGTGCTGCTGGCCATCGGCCTCGCCCTGCACTACCACCCGGGCCTGCTCCTGGTCGGCGCCGCCGCGGCGGACGGCGCGCTGGCGGGCCTGTACAGCCTGGCCGAGGTCGCCGTCGTCAAGCGCGTCGTCCGCCCCGACGAACTTCCCGAGGCGATGGCGAGAAACGAGGCCCGGGGCCATATCGCACTGCTTCTCGGCCGCCCGCTCGGCGGATTCCTGTATGGCCTCGACAGGGCGCTGCCCTTCGCCGCCGACGCTCTCTCCTCCCTTTTCTCCGCCCTCACACTGCACTGCGTGCGGGAGAAGAATTTCGCCCCGGAGGAACAGAGGGATCCCGAACCCACCGATTTCGGAAAGTGCCTTCGCTTCATACTGGGCCACCCATTCCTGTGCATGGTGATCGCCGTGTGCGCGGTGACGAACTTCGCCTTCCAGATCATTTTTCTGATGCTCGTGGTGCAGGCGGACCAGGAGTTCACCTCCACTTCGATGATCGGCATTCTCTTCGCGGCGTCCGGGCTCGGGGGCACGCTCGGCGCCGTCGCGGCGTCCCACCTCTCCCGCCGCTACCGCCTGGCCCAGGGCAACCGGCCGATGCGGCTGCTGTTCTGCTGCGTCTGGGGATGGTTCGCGATGACCGCGATCGTGACGGCCTATGACAGCCCGCTGGCCGGGCTCGCCGCCTGGGGCGGGATCAGCTTCATCGGCGCGCACATGAACGTGGCGCTCACCGTCTACCAGGCGACGTGGATCCCCGACGACATGCTGGCGCGGGTGACCAGTATCAACAGCCTCCTCACGCAGAGCGCCGTCCCCCTGGGGTCGCTGTTCTCCGGCTACCTGCTCTCGCTGGTGGCGAGCACGAGGATCGCGACCGGGGTCGTCGCCGCGATCACCCTGTGCGTCGCCGTGGTCAGCAGCTGCTGGCTCTGGTCGCTGAGGAAGCGGCGGAACATCGGCTCCCACCAGACGCTCAGGGGCGCGCTCGCCGAGGTGGTCGGACCCCCGCTCCGCCGCTGCGCGGCGGCGGCCCGGGCGGTCCCGGGACGGGTCCGCTCCACGGCCCGGTCCACGGACTCCGGATCCGACACAGACCTTTATGACAATTCCACACCGCCGGAAATGCCCCAGGGGATCATTCCTCGCTGAACGCGTACGATATGCCCCACCGATGGGGGTCCCGGTGCGGTTCGGGTGTCGGAGGGGATGAGTGTCGGACGTGGCATGGTCGCTGCCTTTCGAAGACCAGTCCCGCCTCGTGCGGGCCCTGTGGGAACTGGAGACCGTGCGCAAGCGCACCTCCCGTGACCTCTGCGTCTCCCTTCTGGAACGGCGGCTGGGCCATCCCCTCCCGATCAGCCGGGACGACAAGGACATCACCGATGTCTGGCATCTCGTGGACGCGTGCCTGTCCTATCCCGGGGCGTTCCACGCGCTGATCGAGATCGTCGAGGAGTTCCACCGCGGGAGCACGCCGATGGGAGAGCTCCGCGACCTCGTCGAGGAGCTGCTTCCCGAACCGCTGCTCGGCCCGGAGGAGCGCCGGGAACTCGACGGCCTCCTGCGGAGCCTGGGCGACCGCGTCTCCGAGGCCGTCGAGCCGGCCGCGATCCGGGCGCTCTACTGGGAGGTCGCCGGCCCCTCCGGCCCCGCCCTCGTCGCCGACCCGGGCGACCTGTGGAGCGTCCTCGCCAGGCTGGAGGACCTCACCTTCAGCGTCGAGGGCGTCCCGCCGCTGCTGTCCTTCGTCGACGGGCTCGCCGCGCACGCGGCCGGACCCGCGGCCGCCGGGCTGCGCGCCTGGGCCGACCGGCTCGCGCACCGGCTCGGGGCGGAGCGCGGCCTCCCCCGGGCGCGGCGGCGCGAGGTGCCCGCGGCGCGGGACGCCGCGGCGCGGAGCTACCTGGTCATCGAGCTCCGCGGGGACGGAGCCGCGCCGGACCGCTACCTGGCCTCCGCGTGGCTCCAGGTGGACGGCGGGCACGGGCTCATGCTGCGTTGCGACGACGAACCCGTCCCCCTCGACCGGCTGCCCGGCCTCGTCAAGGAGCTGCTGTGCGAGGACCAGCACGTCGTCAACCGGCCGACGCCGGAGCTGACGCTGGAGTTCGTGCTGCCGGTCGACCTGCTCGGCACGCCGGTCGACCAGCTGCGGATCACCGTGGACGGGCTGGAGCGGCGCCTCGGGATCGAGCATCCGGTGGTCGTCCGCAGCCTCGACCGGATGCGCAGGCGGGCGTACCACCACCACTGGCGCCGCAAGTGGCAGTGGCTGCGCGACAATCCCCACGGCGCCAAGGTGTGCTGGGTGACACAGCCCGGGCAGTACGGCGGTGAAAGCCTCTACAGCATGCTGCTGTCCGAACCGTCGTCGGTGTGCATGGCCATGGCCTTCCCCCCGCGCACGGACGGGCCGGACTCCGCGGAGCTGCGCGCCGCGCTCCAGGCCGGGGCGCCGATCGTCACCTGGTGCCGCCGCGGCCGCGATCCGGAGCGGTTCGCCCAGGAGTTCCGGGAACTGCTGGGCGCGGGGGCGATGGACCTCCCCGACGCCGTGCTGGCGCTGCGCCGGCAGGCGCTGCGCGCGCTCGACGGAGACGGCGGCGGCGTCCATCTCGGTCTCGACCTGACGCTGGTGTTCGACGACGCGGACCGGCTGCCCGAACCCTACGTGCGGCTGGACGCCCCGGCCTGAGCCCCCTGGGAGGTACCTGTGGCGAAGACGGAGACGACCGCGGGCGACGAGTCCGGGGACTGGGAGATCTACCGGGGTGACGCCCGGCCGCACGACGGCCTGGCGCGCCTGCCCGATCCGCCGCCATGGAGGCGGTTCGACACGGCGGACGGCGCGGCACGGCTGCCGGGCGGCGGCCTGGAGCGCGCCCTGTCGTACCGCCCGAAGCCGAACGTCGTCACCATGGTGAACGTGGCCCTGCGCCTGCGGCGGCCCCTGCTGGTCACCGGCAAGCCCGGGACGGGCAAGTCGACGCTCGCCTACAACGTGGCGCACGAGCTGGGCCTCGGCCCCGTGCTGGACTGGCCGATCACCAGCCGGGTCACGCTCCAGGAGGGGCTGTACCGCTACGACGCGATCGGCCGCCTGCACGAGACGAGCCTGCGCCGGGCCGTGGCCCCCGGGGCCGACACCGAGGCCCCCGACATCGGCCGCTACATCCGGCTCGGGCCGCTCGGGACGGCGCTGCTGCCGCAGCCGCGCCCCCGCGTGCTGCTCATCGACGAGCTGGACAAGAGCGACATCGACCTGCCCAACGACCTGCTCAACGTGTTCGAGGAGGGCGGCTTCACGATCCCGGAGCTCGAACGCCTCCCGGAGGACCAGCCGGTCGTGCACGTCATGCCGGCCAAGGGACCGGACCGGGTGCCGGTCGGCCGCGGCCGGGTCCAGTGCACCGCGTTCCCGCTGGTCGTCATCACCAGCAACGGCGAGCGGGAGTTCCCTCCGGCGTTCCTGCGCCGCTGCGTCCGGCTGGTGATCGAGCCGCCGAGCCCCGAGGAGCTCGCCGAGATCGTCGAGGCGCATCTCGGCGCCGCGGCGAGCGCGGCGAGCGCGGACCTCATCCGGGAGTTCCTGGACCGCCGCGAGCAGGGCGACCTGGCCACCGACCAGCTCCTCAACGCGGTCTACCTGAGCACGACCGGCTCCCGGCCCTCCGAGGCCACGCTCCAGGACATGGTCAGGGCGATCCTGCGCCCGCTGGGCGCCGCCGGCTCGGGATGATCCCCCGGCTGATCGGGGCGCTGGAGGCGCTCTCCCCCCGGCCCACCGCGGAGGAGGTCGCCGACGCCCTGTGGCTGGCGCTGTCCCTGCCGGGGGCCGCGGCGCCCGCCGGTCAGGACCCGCCGGCGCCCGGCCCGGAGGCGGAGCCGGAACCGCCCGCCGGGCCCGTCGCGGCCGAGCCCGCGGTCGCCGAACCGTCCACGCCCCGCCGGCCGGTCCGTCCCGCGTCGTCGGCCGCGCAGGCGGGACTGCACCTCCCGGCACCGGGATCCGCGCCGGGGGACGCCGTGCGCGCCCCGGCGGCGCCCGCGCTCCCGCACGCGCTGAGCCTCGCCCGCGCGCTGCGGCCCTTGCGGGGCAGGGTCTCGTCCCGGACGGTGGAGAACCTCGTCGAGGAGGCGACGGCGCAGCGGATCGCGGAGACCGGCATCTGGGAACCGGTGATGGAGCCCGCGCCGGAACGGCGGCTCGACCTCGCCCTCGTGGTGGACGGCGGCCCCTCCATGGTCATCTGGACCCGGCTCGCGGCCGAGCTGCGGACCCTGATGGAACGGCTGGGCGCCTTCCGCGACGTGCGGGTGTGGCGGCTCGACGCCGACGGCGACGCGCTCGTCCTGCGCACCGGCAGCTCGCCGACCGGGCCGGGGCGCAGCCCGGACGAGCTGATCGACCCGACGCACCGCCGCGTGGTCCTGGTCTTCAGCGACTGCATCGGGCAGGCCTGGGGCGACGGGCGCGCCGCCGCGGTCGTCGAACGCTGGGCGCGGTCCGCCCCGGTCGCGATCCTCCAGCCGCTCCCCCAGCGGCTGTGGTGGCGGTGCGCGACGGTGGCCGAGCCGGTGTGGCTCGGGGCGCAGCAGGCCGGGACGCCGAACGCCCGGCTCGCGGTGCGGCCGCGCGAGGAGTCCGCCGTGCCGCCCGGCGTCGCCGTTCCCGTGATGGAGCTGCAGCCTCGCTGGCTGCGCCCCTGGGCCGAACTCGTCGGCTGCGGGTCGGAGCGGGTCGCGGCGATGGCCGTGTTCACCGGCGCGCCGGCCGCCGAGGCCCGTCGGGACGCCCGGGAGGAGGACGGCGGCGACCCGTCGCCCGCCGAGCGGGTGACGCGGTTCCGGGCGGCCTCCTCGCCGACGGCGTTCCGGCTGGCGGCCTACCTCGCGGCGGCCCCGCTGCGGCTGGAGGTCATGTCGCTCGTCCAGAGGGCGATGCTCCCGGAGGCCACGTCCGCGCACCTGGCCGAGGTGTTCCTGGGCGGCCTGCTGCGCCGCGCCCGCCGGGCCTCGGACCCGGCGGGCGTCGAGTACGAGTTCCACGACGGGGTCCGTGACGTCCTCCTCGGCGGTCTGGGCCGCACGGAGGCGATGGGCGTCCTGCGCAACGTCTGGGACGTCGTGCGCGGGCGGTGGGGGTCCACCCAGGACTTCCCCGCGCTGCTGCGGGCCGTCCAGCAGGGCACCGAGGACCTGCGGCAGGATCCGCCGTTCGCGCAGGTCGCGGCGCGGGTGCTCGCCCGGCTCGGCGGACGCTACGCGCAGATCGCGGAGCGCCTGGCGCAGAGCGCCGCGGACGGTCCCGGCACCGCCGTCCCGGACGACGCCGGACCCGCGCCCGGCGAGGGCCCCGCGCGGGAGGAGCCGGAAGCGCGGGCGCCGCTGCTGGGCGGCGGGCTCCCGGCCCGCAACCCCGACTTCACCGGCCGCGACGCCCTGCTCCGCGACATCCGGACGGAACTGTCCGGCGCGGTGACCTCCCTGCTGCCCGCGGACCCGCGGCGGCTCGGCGGGCAGGGCAAGTCGCAGCTCGCCGTCGAGTACGCCCACCGCCACGCGGGCGACTACGACCTCGTCTGGTGGGTGCCCGCCGAGCGGACCACGCTCGCCAGGTCGTCGCTCGCCGAGCTGGCCCGGCGGCTCGGCACCCCGCTGAGCGACGAGGTCAACCGGACCGTCGAGCACCTCCTGGACGCGCTGCGCGCGGGCCCGGGGCGCCGGCGCTGGCTGCTCATCTACGACAACGCCGCCGACCCCGACGAGATCGTCCCGCTGATGCCGGTGCGCCGGGAGGAGCCCGGCGGACGGCTGACGACGGCCGTCCCGGGAGGGCACGTCCTGATCACCTCCCGGGACCGCCGCTGGGCGGAGCGCACCGCCGGCAAGGAGGTGGGCGTGTTCGAGCGCGCGGAGAGCATCGCGCTGCTGTGCCGCCGCGTGCCCGGCCTCACGCCCGCCGACGCCGACCGGCTCGCCCAGCGGATCGGCGACCTGCCGCTGGCGGTCGAGCAGGCCGCGGCGTGGCACGCCGTCACCGGCCGGACGACCGCGGAGTACCTGGGGCTCCTCGACCGCCGGCTCCACGACGAAAGCCGGCCGAGCCTCCCGCCGGACTATCCGGCCGAGCTGGCCGCGACGCTGACCCTGGCGTTCGAGCGGCTGCTGGAGGACGCGCCCGCGGCGGGGCGGCTGCTGGAGCTGTGGGCCTTCTTCGGCCCCGAGCCCGTCACCCGGAACCTGCTGTCGGCGGGCGCCGCGGACGGCCTTCCCCCGGAACTGGAGGAGACGCTGGGAGACGCCGGCCTGCTCCGGACGGCGATGGCCGACATCAGCCGCTACGCCCTCGGCCGGTTCGACCCGGATCCGTGCAGCCTCCAGGTCCACCGGCTCGTGCGGACGATGCTGCAGACCAGGCTCTCCGAGACCGACCGCCGGGCCGTGCGGGACCGGGTGCACCGGATCCTCGCCGCCGCGACGCCGCAGGCGCCGCCGGAGGACGAGACCACCTGGGCGATCAGAGCGGAGATCGCCCCGCACGTGGTGCCGTCGGGCGTCATCGGCGGCGCGTCCACCGGGGTCCGCGGGGTCGCGCTCGACCAGATGCGCTACCTGTACCTGCTCGGCGACTTCGAGAGCAGCCGCGTCCTCGCCGAACTCGCGCTGGAGCGGTGGCAGCGAGAGCTCGGGCCCTACGACGAGTCGGTGCTCATCGCGGGCCGCGAGCTCGGCACCGTGCTGCGCGCGCTCGGGGAGGTGGCCGCGGCGAACCGGCAGAACGCCGACATCCACCGGCGGACGACCGAGCGCTTCGGGCCCGGCCACTCGCTCACCATGCGCGCCGCCCGCAACGTCGCCGCCGACCTGCGGCTGAAGGGCGACTTCCGGGCCGCCCTCGCCCTCGACCAGGACACGCTGCGCCGCACGGTCCGGCTGTTCGGCAACGGCCACGTCGAGACCCTCGTCGTCGCCAACAACGTGGGCATCGACCTGCGCCTGCTGGGCGAGTTCGAGCGGGCCCGGGCGATCGACGCCGGCTCGGTCGAGCAGCTCCGCGCGAGCCTCGGCCCGCGCCACCGCAACACCCTGCTGGCCATCAGCCAGCTCGCCCGCGACCTGCACGGACTGGGCGACTACCGCGAGGCCGCCGCGCTGCAGCGGGAGGTCCTGACGACCATGCGCGAGACGCCCGGGTCCGAGCACGCGTTCGTGCTGCACACGGAGATGAGCCACGCCGTCACCCTGCGGAAGCTGGGCCGCCACGGCGAGGCGATGGCGCGGGCGGAGGCCACGCTGCGGCTCCACACGCAACGCTACGGCGAGCGGCATCCCGACACCCTCGCGGCGCGGCGCGTGCTGGTGGCGGCCTGCCTGGCGGCCGGCGACGCCGGGAGGGCCCGCGCGCTCGGAGAGGCGGCCCTCGCCGAGCACCGCCGGGTCATGGGCATGGACCATCCGTTCTCCCACGCCTGCGCCGCGGACCTCGCCATGGCGCTGCGGGGCCTGGGCGACCACGAGGCGGCGCGCGTCCTCGACGACACGTCCGTCCGGGAGCTGCGCGCCGCGCTGGGCGCCGACCACTACTTCTCGCTCTGCTGCTCGGTCGGGCTCGTCCACGACCTGTTCCACATGGGCAGGCTGGAGGCGGCCCGCATCCGCTCCAACGAGACCTGGGAGCGGTTCAGCGGCCGGTACGGCCCGGACCACGTCTACACGCTCGCGTGCGCCCACAACCACCGGGTGATCTGCGACGCGCTCGGCCTGGAGGGCCCCGCCGGCGATCCCGCCGGCGCTCTGGCGGACGTCCTCGGGGCCGGGCACCCGGACGTGAGGCGGGCCGGGGAGGGACGTCTACTCGACTGCGACATCGCGCCGACCTCGCTCTGAGGCGGATGGACCGGGGCTCGGCGCACGGAACTGAGGAGGGGCAGCGGACATGCTTCCCGATTTCGACGCCACCGGCCCTCTATGGCGCCCCTCGGGGCCCTGCGTCATCGTCGGCTGCGACATCGCGGGTTTCGGCGACGCGGCCCGGACCGACGACGTGCGACGGCACATGCGCGACGCGCTGTACCGGCATCTGGACGTGAGCCTCGCCGCCGCGGGGGTCTTACTGGCCGACTGCTACTGGGAGGACCGCGGCGACGGAGCGATGATCGCTCTGCGGCCCCATCTGGAGGTGGAGTCGGTCCTGGTGGACGTCGCCGACACGCTGCGGGCCGAACTGGGCCGTCACAACCGGGTCGCCTCCGAGATCGCCCGGATCCGGCTGCGGATGGCGGTGCACACCGGGGAGGCCGTGTTCGACGGCCACGGGCTGGTGGGGACGGCCGTGAACCACACGTTCCGCATCCTCGACGCCCCCGCCTTCAAGGAGGCGCTCGGCGAGTCCGGGGCGTGGTTCGGGCTGGTCGTCTCCGAGCGCGTCCATTCCGACGTCGTCCGGCACGCCAGGGGGAGGATCATCCCGGAGGACTACCGGCGGATCGAGGTGTCGGTCAAGGAGACCGACACCCCGGCGTGGATCAGGTTGCCGGGCGTGGGCGGCCTCCCGGACGCGCGCCGGTACCCCGCGACCACGGGGACCACAGTCTCACCTCGGCCGTCGGCCTTCGCGCCGCCGCCGGACGCGCCGGGCCGGCCGGCGGTCTTCGAACTGGTCGACCGCATGCTGGAGGTGCCGCTGCTGTCGTCCCCGCAGGGCCGCGACCAGGTCGTCGGCGCCCTTCGCCGGGACGTCTCCGCCGCGGTCACCCGTCACGCCGGCGCCCGGATGGACTGTTTCGCCATCCTCACCACGTGCCTGGACTACCCCGGCGGGCTGAAAGAGCTCGTCGACGTCACCCGGGGGCTGGCCGGAGAGTCGCTTTCCGTCCACCGCCTGGAACAGGCCATGGCCCGGATCCTGTGAGCCCCGCCCGGATCTCTTCCTCCGGGCCCGGGTGCGTCAGGCGTGCTCGGTGCGGAGGTGGTGCTTGAGGGTCGCCAGTTCGAGGTGCGGCGCGTGACAGCGGTCGCAGGCCCAGACTCCGCTGGGTATGGTGACGCCGCGCGCCGACGCGTCCTCGCGTGCGCACAGCAGGTTGTAGGACTGGACGAGGCGTCGCCACGTCCGCCGGACCGCCGATGACATTCCCGCTCCCCCTCCGAGCCCGGTTCGGTGCTCTTGGGCTCAGCATAGGGTAACGGGAATGTCAAGGCGAAACGCCGGGCATCACTGCCCGATCTTCAGGCCCGGTTCGCCGTGCCGGTACTCCAGGGGCCGGACCCCCCGGCCGCCGGGCACGTTGGCGCCACGGCGCATCATGCCGGTGGGCAGGATCGTCCGCCCGAAGCTGTTCGCGAACATCATCGCGGCGGCCGCGTACAGGGCGACCACGGCGGCGGCGACGAACAGCCAGCCGCCGACGTCCAGCGGCCAGGTCGAGCCCACCCAGAATCCGGCGGCCGTGAAGCCCGCGCCGACCGCCAGGCAGCCCCAGACCAGGGCCGTCATCAGGTTCTCGCCGAGTGCGGCGAGCGCGCCCAGTCCGGTGATCACCGCGAGCGGGATGAACCAGAACGCGAAGCCCTGATAGGCCGTGCCGAGGACCGGCGCCAGCGCGACCGGCGCCGCGCCGATGCTCACCAGCAGGAACAGCAGCCCCCAGCCGATGAAGAACGTGCCCCACATGCCGTGCATCGCGGTGGCCACGCCGTCTCGCGCCCGGTAGCCCCACAGGCCGGCCAGCAGCTGCGCGATGCCGCCGAAGGTCAGCACGAAGGGCCACAGGATGAGCGGAGTGCCGGCGCCGCCGTACCAGCCGGCCTGCCACGCGCCCACCATCATGGCCGCGGCGGCGAGCCCGAACAGCCCGAGGATCGACGGCGCCGCGATGGGCTGCAGGAACACGCGGGTGCGATCCTCCCAGAGCGCGTGCTCGCCGGCCTGGTCCGCGCCCCTCGGGGGCGCCATCGCCGCGCCCTGTGCCGGTGCGGCCGCGCCGTGCGCCGGGGTGGCCATGCCCTCCTCGGGCATCGCCTGTCCCCTGTGCTCGCCGGGCATCGGCGCGGATTGGTGCTCTCTACGCCTTGCCATGAGATCCCCCTCTGAATCGGAGAGCTGTAAGCCCCTCCTAACCGTGTTCAACCAGGTCAAACGGCATATGACGGTTTCCTGAAGAGGTTCGCGTTTGCACCCGGCCCCCTTTGCCACACGCTGACGCGGGCATGGTGAGCCGGTGGCTCAGCGGCTCCGGTGGCTCAGCGGCGCGGCGGGCAGTGGATCTCCAGGCCGGGGGTGGTGTTCCAGCCGATCAGCGTGAACAGCCGCTCGATGTGCGGCGGGACCCCGTGCAGGACGAGGAGGCAGTCGCGCTCGTCCAGGGCGCGGGCGGCCTCGCTGAAGGCGCGCAGGCCCGCGACGTCCATGAACTCGACCCCCGACAGGTCGGCGTGCAGGTCGCCGGACACGCGGTCCTGGACGGCGCGCAGGGCGCGCGCGACCGCGGCGGTGTTGGAGACGTCGACCTCCCCGGCGAGCAGCACCCGGGGCACGCCCGACGCGGCCGTGATGCGCAGCAGCGCGGAGTCGTGCTCGACGATGTCGTAGCGGGGAGCCTCCCGCGCACCGGGCTCGGGGGCGCCCTCGCCCCCGGTGATCCGCCAGACCGTCATCTGCTCCTCACCCTCAACGGGGCGCCGCCGCTACCGTGCGCGGCCCCGTATATGCAAGGCTCTCACCTGTCGGGACCTTCTGGACCCCACCAGAGCGGAAAACCACGATCGGAAGCCATTTCATGGACGAGAAGGCGATCCTGGAACGTATCAACGATTTCATCGAGGAGGAACACTCTCTCCGGCAGGCGCACGAGCGGGCCGAGACCTCCAACGCCGAGGCCCAGACGCGGCTGCGGGACCTGGAGGTGGCGCTCGACCAGTGCTGGGATCTGCTGCGGCAGCGGAGGGCCCGCATCTCGGCGGGACAGAACCCGGAAGACGCCCAGGTCCGTCCCGTCGGCGAGGTGGAAGGCTACTGGCAGTAAGAGGTCACCTCTCCCACGGATCTCCCCGCGGATGCGCAGGAAGCCGGCGCAACAGGCCGATGGTGCGCTCGACGACATGCCGGTGGACGCCCGGTCCCGAGCCGTGGGGCCGCCGCGGCGGGCGATGACCCGCGCGATCCCCCTGCCCCAGAGCCTGGCTGTGCCGAGTGATGTCTTCGACGGCGACCGGTCAGAGCCAGCCGTTGTCGCGGGCGATGCGGATCGCGTCGATGCGGTTGCGGCCGCCGGTCTTGGCGGTGGCGTTGGCGAGGTGGTTGCGGACGGTGCCGAGGCCGAGGCGCAGGCGTTCGGCGATCTCCTGGGCGCGGGCTCCCTGGGCGGCCATGCCGAGGAGTTCGCGTTCGCGGGCCGTGAGCGGGTTGGGACCGGCCTCCCAGGCGGTGGCGGCGAGCTGCGGGTCGATGACGCGGCGGCCGGAGGCCACGGCGCGCACCGCGCGGGCCAGTTCGTCCGGCGAGGCGTCCTTGAGGATGTAGCCGTGGACGCCCGCGGCGAGCGCGCGGCGCAGGGTGCCGGGCTTGCCAAGGCTGGTCAGCATCAACGTGCGGCACGCGGGCAGGGCGTCGTGGAGCTGGACGGCGGCCGCCAGCCCGTCGATGCCGGGGAGGTCGATGTCCAGCACGGCCACGTCGGGCCGGTGCAGCAGCGCGGCGGGCAGGACGTCCTCGCCGCGTTCGACGTCGGCGACCACGCGCAGGTCGGGTTCCAGCTCCAGCAGCGCGACCAGCGCGCCCCGGATCATGTGGACGTCCTCGGCGAGCAGGACCGTCGTTCCGCTCATTTCGGCGCGATGGCGGTCAGGAGGAAGCGGCCGTCGGCGGCGATCTCGGTGTGCAGGGTGCCGGCGACGGAGGCCAGCCGTTCGCCGAGGTTGAGCAGCCCGCTGCCGCCGACCGGGCCGGGGGCGCGGCCCGCGTCCGCCCCGTCGTTGGCGATCCGGAGGCACACCGTGCCGCCGTCGATGGTCAGGGCGATGTCGCAGCGCCGGGCGCGGGCGTGCCGCACCACGTTGGTGACGCCCTCCCGCAGCACGATCGCCAGCGTCGTCTGCACGCGCCGGTCGATCGCGGCCGGGTCCAGATCGAGGGTGACCGAGGAGTCGATCCGGGCGGCGGCGAGGATGCTGCGGGCCGCCTCGCACTCGTCGGCCAGCGACAGGTCCCGGTAGGTCGCGGCGACCTCGCGGACGTCGGTGAGCGCCTGCCGGGAGAGCTCGACGACCGCCCCCAGCTCGGCCTCGGCCCGCTCCGGGCGCGACGGCGTCAGCCTGCGGGCCAGCTCGGTCTTCAACGTGATCGCCGACAGCCTGTAGGAGAGCAGGTCGTGCAGGTCGCGGGCGAACCGCAGGCGCTCCTCGGAGACCGCCAGCCGGGCGGTCTCGGCGCGCGACGCCGACAGCGCCGTCACCGCCTCCCCCAGCCGGGTCACCCCGTAGACCATCACCCCGGCGAGCGCGCTGGACTGGCCCATGTAGAGGACGACCAGCAGGCTCTGCCCGGCCAGCGCAGCGGCGACCGACAAGCTCGCCGAGACCGCGGCGAACAGCGACCAGCCGAGCCGGGGCGGCAGGACCAGCAGCAGCGAGGCGGCCAGGAACCCGCCCATCGAGCCCCAGCGCGCACCGAACAGCGTCAAGGGCGCGTATGTCAGCACGACCTGGGCTGCAAGCGCCGCTACCTTGGCGCGGACGGGCAACCGGCGGCCCCAGGGCGAGCAGTGCACCAGCAGCAGGCCGAACACCATCAGAGCGGCCGCCCCCGACAGCACCGGCACGGCGGGCCCGGCGGAGTGCGGTACGGCCTCCGCCACGTTCAACGGCATGACCAGCAGGTACGAGCCCAGGATCGCGAAGAGGATGGCGCGTGCCAGCCGGGGGCTGGGCAGCGCCACCGGCGCTCCCGCACCGGCCGGGCCGAGATGATCGCCTTCCGCCATGCCCCCACCGATCAAGAATCCGCTCACCGAAGGTCACCAGAGGATAGATCAGGAGAATCGGACCGGGAAGAACTCACAGACCTGTCCATGAGCCGCGCACTGGCCGCGGGCCGGTCGCCGGACGACACTGACGCCATGAAGACGATCTCCACGTCCGTGCACGTCCAGGCCGCCCCCCGCCTGGTGTGGGAGGTCCTGGCCGACCTCGACGGCTATCCCTCCTGGAACCCGTTCATCCGCGAGGCCGCCGGAACGGTCTCAGCCGGCCGCCAACTGACCCTGCGCATGTTCCCGGCCAGGGGCAAGCCGGTGACGTTCAGGCCGAAGGTGCTGACCGCCGACCCCGGCACCGAACTGCGCTGGATCGGACGCCTGTTCATGCCCGGGATCTTCGACGGCGAGCACTGGTTCCGGCTCACCCCCACCGACGACGGGGGCACCGACGTAGAACAGGGCGAACGCTTCTCCGGGCTCCTGGTGCCCTTCGTCGGCGCGATGATCGCCCGCACGGAGACCGGCTTCGAAGCTCTCAACCAGGCCCTCAAGCAACAGACCGAGAGCAGACTCCGCGCCTTGGACCTGGGCCACTAGCCGTCCTCGCGGCCGGGTGAAACCAGACAGAGGGGCCTGGATCGGCCGCGTCGGGCGTGCGTTTCGCCCCGCCGACCGTCGGTAACGGGGGCCGCCCCGGACCCGGCAGCGGCGGCCACTACCCTGCGCTCGGGCACAAGCGCCGCCGGCCGACCGCTTACGGCTAAGCCCTCACGGGCTCGTCACGGGACCATCCAGCCGAGCACAGCGGTGGACTGCAGGCCGGACAGCACGCACATCCCGGCCAGGAACAGCAGGCTCCACAGCACCACGCGGCGGAAGATGTCGCCCTCGCGCCCGTCCAGGCCGACGGCCGCGGCGGCGATGGCGAGGTTCTGCGGCGACACCATCTTGCCGAGGACGCCGCCGGAGCTGTTGGTCGCGGCCATCAGGACCGTCGACAGGTCGGCCTTGTTCGCGGCGGTGACCTGCAAGGAGCCGAACAGCGAGTTGGACGAGGTGTCCGATCCGGTGACGGCGGTGCCGAGCCAGCCGAGGATCGGCGACAGCAGCGCGAACGCGCCGCCCGCCCCGGCCATCCACGTCCCGAGCGTCACGGTCTGTCCGGAGGCGTTCATCACGAACGCCAGCGCCAGGACGGCCATCACCGTGATGATCGCCCACCTGAGCTGGACGAGCGTCGTCCCGTAGGCGCGCAGGGCCCGGCCGGCGCCGACGCCGAGGGCGGCCATGGTGATCAGCCCGGCGACGAGCATCTGCGTGCCGGGCGTGGTCAGGTAGTTGAAGGTGAAGGTTGTCAGGGCCAGCGGCTTGCCCGACGGGCCCGTGAGATGCAGCCCCGGCCAGGAGAACGTCCGGGTCGCCCGGTCCAGGAGGTCCTTGACCTGCCCGATCTGGCACACGACGAAGACCGCGATGATGATCGCGTAGGGCGCGTAGGCGCGGGCGACCTCGGCGCGGGAGTCCCCGGCCCGTCCCCCGTCCCGGCCCTCGACGCGGGCGGCGAACTCCGGGGTCGGCTCGTCCGCCGCACCGCCGGCGACCGGGGCGGGCTTCGCCGCCGCCGCCGACGGGCGCAGCCGGACGGCCAGGACGACGGCCGCGGCGGAGACCAGCGACGCCACGACGTCGGCGAGCGGCACCGAGACGAAGTTCGCGGTGACGTACTGCGCGGCCCCGAACGCGGCGCCGCACAGCAGGGCGACGGGCCAGGTCTCCCGCAGCCCGCGCCGCCCGTCCACGATGGCGACGAGGACGAGCGGGACGAACACGGCGAGGATCGGGGTCTGCCGCCCCACCATGGCGCCGAGCGTGTCGCTGGACTCGCCGGTGACCTTGCCGAGCGTGAGGATCGGCGTCGCCATCGCGCCGAACGCGACGGGCGCGGTGTTGGCGGTGAGGGCGAGGACGGCGGCCTTGAGCGGCGGGAAGCCGAGCGCGATCAGCATGACGGAGGTGACCGCGACCGGGGTGCCGAATCCGGCCAGAGCCTCCAGCAGCGCGCCGAACGAGAACGCGATCAGCACCGCCTGGAGCCTGCTGTCGTCGCTGACCTGCGCGAACGACCGGCGCAGCACGTCGAAGTGGCCGGTGGCGACGGTGATGTTGTAGACCCAGAGGGCGTTGATGACGATCCACAGGATCGGATAGAAGCCGAACGCCGCCCCCTCGGAGCCGGCGAGGAGCGCCTGGTCGGCGGGCATCCCGTACGTCCAGACCGCGACGGCCAGCGCGACCGCCAGCGCGATCAGGGACGCGAGCCACGCGCGCATGCGGACGCCGCCGAGCAGGACGAACAGCACGGCCAGCGGCAGCGCGGCGACCAGGGAGCTCCAGCCGAGCGAGTCGGCGACGGGATCGAGGACCTGCTGGTACACGGCGATCACCTCGTGGGGTAGTGGTCGCCCCCGAGTACGTCATCCCTACCCGGCCCGGTGACGGAGATCACCTTGATAGTGAACTTTTCAACCGGTCAGAGCTCCCGGAGGAGCCGGGCCGGGGTGATGGGCAGGTCGCGGACGCGGATCCCGGTGGCGTGGTGGACGGCGTTGCCGACGGCCGCCGCCGCGCCGACGATGCCGATCTCGCCGATGCCCTTGGCTCCCATCGGGTTCAGGTGCGGGTCGGACTCCTCCACCCACGCGGCGTCGACGTCGCGGATGTCGGCGCAGGCCGGGACGTGGTACTGGGCGAGGTCGCGGTTCAGGTAGTCGCCGAACTCCGGGTCCATGACGCTCTGCTCCATCAGCGCCATCCCGACGCCCATCGTCATCCCGCCGATGAACTGGGACCGGGCCGTCGTGGGGTTGATGATCCGCCCGGCGGCGAACACGCCGAGCATCCGGCGGACGCGGACCTCGCCGGTGTCGGCGTCCACCTCCACCTCGGCGAACTGCGCGCCGAACGCGTGCCGGGCGTACTCGGCGCGGGCCTTGAGCTCCTCACCGGTGTCGGCCGACGCCTCCACGCCCTCGGGCGGGACGGCGCCGTTCAGCTTGTCGCGCAGGGCCTCGCAGGCGCGCACGACGGCCGTCCCCCAGCCGGCCGTCCCCGCCGATCCGCCCGCCACCGAGGCCCTGGGGAACGAGCTGTCGCCGATCTCCACCCGGATGCCGGCGAGGTCCTCCTTGAGCGTCTCGGCGGCGATCAGGGCGAGGGCGGTGCGGGCGCCGGTGCCAATGTCGGCGGCGGCGATCCGGACGGTGAACGTCCCGTCGGGCTCGGCGCGGGCCGTGGCCTGGTTCGGCCGCTGGTAGGCGGGATAGGTGGACGCGGCGACGCCCGTGCCCACGAGCTTGCGGCCCTCCCTGCGGACGCCGGGCCGGGGGTCGCGCCCGGCCCACCCGAAGCGTTCGGCGCCCTCGCGGAGGCAGGCGACCAGGTTGCGCGAGCTGAACGGCAGCCCGCTCTCCGGCTCGCGGTCGGTGTCGTTGCGCACGCGGAGCTCGATCGGGTCGATGCCCGTGGCGACGGCCAGCTCGTCCATCGCCGATTCGAGCGCGTACATGCCGGGCGTCTCACCCGGGGCGCGCATCCAGGACGGCGTGGGGACGTCGAGCGGCACCACCCGGTGCGAGGTGAGGCGGTGCGGGGCCCCGTACATCATGCGCGTGGGCGTCGCGGTCTGCTCGGCGAACTCCTTGACGGTCGAGGTCTGCTCGGCCACCTCGTGCAGGATCGCGTTCAGCCGTCCGTCCTCGCCCGCGCCGAGGCGGAGGCGCTGGACGGTCGGGGTCCGGTAGCCGGTGGTGGCGAACATCTGCTGGCGCGGGACGGCGAACTTCACGGGACGTCCCGTGACGCGGGCGGCCATCGCGGCGAGCACGACGTTCGGCCGGGGCGTGCCTTTGGAGCCGAACCCGCCGCCGACGTGCGGCGACACGACGCGCACCCGGGAGGGGTCGAGCCCGAAGACCTTCGCGATCGTGGACTGGACGGTCGACGCGCCCTGGTTGGAGTCGTACAGCGTGAGGGTGCCGTCCTCGTCCCACCGGGCGATCGTGGCGTGCGGCTCCATCGGGTTGTTGTGCTCGGCCGGCGTCGTGTAGACGGCGTCCACCCGCACGGCCGAGTCGGCGAACGCCTTCTCCGGCTCGCCCTGCTCGGTGTCCGCGGGGAACACCGGGTTCACCTTGTCCGGCTTGTAGAGGCCCGGATGGTCGGCGCGCAGACGCACGTCCGGCTCCTCCTCGGCGTACTCGACGCGCAGCAGGCGGGCCGCCTCCCGGGCGGTCTCCAGGGTCTCCGCGACCACGGCGGCCACGAACTGGCCGCGGTAGGAGACCGTCCGCGACTGGAACAGGGCCAGTTCGCCGTCCGAGGTGTCGCTGAGCTCGGGGGCGTTCTCGCAGGACAGGACGGCGAGCACCCCGGGCAGCCGCAGCGCGGCCTCGGCGCCGACCGACTCGATCCGGCCCTTGCCCGCGCTCGCCTGGACGGCCGCGGCGTAGGCGGCGCCCTCCACGGGGTACTCGAACGCGTACCGCGCCGTCCCGGTGACCTTCTCGCGGCCCTCCAGCCGGTCGGTCATGACTCCTCCCCCAGCTCCGTCAGCGTCCGGACGATCAGGTTGCGCGCCATCGGCACCTTGTAGGCGTTGTCGCGCAGCGGCTCGGCGGCCTCCATCTCGGCCTCGGCGGCGCGCAGGAAGGACTCCTCCGTCGCCTCCGCGCCGCGCAGGGCCTCTTCGGCGCGGCGCGCCCGCCACGGCTTGTGGGCGACGCCGCCGAGGGCCAGCCGGACGTCCCGCACCCGGCCGTCGGCGACGTCCAGGGCCGCCGCGACGGAGACCAGCGCGAACGCGAACGACGCGCGCTCGCGGACCTTGCGGTAGCGGGACGGCACGCCCAGCGCGGGGACCTCCACGGCGGTGATCAGGTCGCCCGGTTCGAGGGTGGTGTCGCGCTGGGGCTCGTCCCCGGGGAGCCTGAGCAGGTCCTCGATGGGGACGGTCCTCTCTCCGCCGCGCCCCTGGACGCGCACGGACGCGTCCAAGGCGGCCAGCGCGACGGCCATGTCGGACGGGTGCGTCGCCACGCAGGCGTCGGAATGGCCCAGGATCGCCAGGTTGTGGTGCTCGCCCTCCCGCGCCGGGCATCCACTGCCCGGGGTGCGCTTGTTGCAGGGCTTGGAGGCGTCCTGGAAATAGGAGCAGCGGGTCCGCTGGAGCAGGTTGCCGCCGACGGTGGCGAGGTTGCGGATCTGGCCGGACGCCCCCGCGAGCACGGCCTGCGCCAGGACGGCGTGGCCCTCGCGCACGGTCCGGTCGGCGGCGACGGCGCTGTTGGTCACCGCCGCGCCGATGGCGAGGCTTCCGTCCGGCCGCAGCTCGATCTGGTCGTACGGGAGATGCGCGACGTCGACGAGCCTGCTCGGCTCCTCCACCCCGAGCCGCATCAGGTCGACGAGGTTGGTTCCACCGCCCAGGTAGACGGCTCCGTCCCGGTGGCGCTGGAGGGCGTCCTCGGCGCTGGTGGCACGCTCGTACGCGAAAGGCCTCATGCCTCCGCCCCCTCCCTGCGCTGCGCAGCCTGCCTGAGGGCCGCGACGATGCCGACGTAGGCGCCGCAACGGCACAGGTTGCCGCTCATTCGCTCGCGTATCTCGTCGTCGTCCAGAACGGGATCCGCCCTCAGGTCACCGGTGACCGCACTGGGCCAGCCGCGTCCGGCCTCGTCCAGCATCCCGGTGGCGGAGCAGAGCTGGCCGGGCGTGCAGTACCCGCACTGGAAGGCGTCGTTCTCGATGAACGCCTGCTGGACGGGACTGAGCTCTCCGTCCCGCGCCAGCCCTTCGACCGTGACGACCTCTGCTCCGTCGTGGGCGACGGCCAAGGCCAGGCACCCGTTCGCCCTGCGGCCGTCGAGAAGGACGGTGCAGGCCCCGCACTGGCCGTGGTCGCAGCCCTTCTTCGACCCGGTCAGACCGAGATCCTCGCGCAGGACGTCCAGCAGGGACGCTCGGGTGTCGACGTTGAGCCGGTGCTCGGTCCCGTTCACGACGAGGGTGACGTCGGCGTGCACCGGGGTGGCTTCGCTGTCCATGCCGGGGTGCCTACCCCGGATCTTCCGTCGGTCACAGAACCCCGGCGGCCGCGTCGGGGCTCTTCCCCGGCCCCGCCGGTCAGTCGTTGTCGGTGAGGATCTCCACGACCTGCCGGGCCGTGTCGGTCGGGAGCGGCGACGGGAGCCCCTTCCACCGGCGGGACGCGGCCATCGCCGCGGCCCCCGCCCCTCCCCCGTACACGGCGGCGGTGATGAACGACGCCAGTTCGGGAGGGAGCTTCCGCTCAAGCAGCAACACGTTCATGCGGTAGGTGGCCGCGGTCGCCATGACCCCGAACGCCCCGGCCACGGCCCCGAGGCGCAGGGCCGGAATGCGCTGCCTGGCCTTATCGATCATCTCCTGCTGGGCCGCCTCGACCACACGCCGGGCGAGCACGAGGTTCTGCTCCAGCGGGTCGTCGGCCGCGGCAGGTTCGCGCGACTTCGACATGACCTCGGCTTACCCGCAGTTTTACAGGAGATTCCGGCTAGCAATATGTCACTTTCCGTGACATTGCCTGTGCTGTAAGTTGCCGAACCGGACCCGACAGGAAGGCCGGTTCATGCAACCCTTCGAGCTGCCCGACTTCTACGTCCCGTATCCCGCGCGGCTCAACCCGAATCTGGAGGGCGCGCGGCGGCACACCATGGCGTGGGCGCGCGAGATGAAGATGCTGGACGCCGACCGGGACCCCGGCACCCCCGACATCTGGGACGAGCGCGCGCTCGAAGCGATGGACTACGCCCTCCTGTGCGCCTACACGCACCCCGACTGCGCCGCCCCCGAACTCGACCTCGTCACCGACTGGTACGTCTGGGTCTTCTACTTCGACGACCACTTCCTGGAGGTGTTCAAGAAGCCGCAGGACCAGGAGGGCGCCCAGTCCTACCTCGACCGGCTGCCGCTGTTCATGTCGCTGGACCCGCCCGACCCGGTGAACGCGGTCGAGCGCGGGCTCGCCGACCTGTGGGCGCGGACCGTCCCGGCGCGGTCGGACGCCTGGCGGCGCCGCTTCTCGGTGAGCACCCTGAACCTGCTGCGCGAATCGCTGTGGGAGCTGTCCAACATCAGCACCGGGCGGATCCCGAACCCGGTCGAGTACATCGAGATGCGCCGCAAGGTCGGCGGGGCGCCGTGGTCGGCCGACCTCGCCGAGCACGCCGCGGGCGTCGAGATCCCCGAACGCGTGGTGGCGACGCGGCCGCTGCGGGTCCTGAAGGACACCTTCTCCGACGCCGTCCACCTGCGCAACGACATCTTCTCCTACCAGCGCGAGACCGAGTCCGAGGGCGAGGTCAACAACTCCGTGCTGGTGATGGAGCGGTTCCTGTCGGTCGCGCCGCAGGTCGCCGCCGACACCGTCAACGACCTGCTCACCTCGCGGCTGCGCCAGTTCGAGAACACCGCGGTGACCGAGCTGCCGCACGTCTTCGAGGACCACGCCCTCGACCCGGCGGAGCGGGCGAGCGTCGCGGCCTACGTGAAGGCCCTCCAGGACTGGCAGTCCGGCGGCCACGAATGGCACCTGCGGTCCAGCAGGTACATGAACGACAGGTCGCTCGGCATGTCCGCCGCCCGCATCCCCGCCCTGCTGAAGTCGGCGCGGATCAGCCTCCCCCACGTCCCGTTCCAGAAGGTGGGGCCGACGCCGCTGCCCGCGTTCGACGTCCCCTACCCGGCCCGCGTGAACCCGCACCGCGAGCGCGCGGGGCGCAACCTGCTCGCCTGGGCGCGGGAGATGGGCATGTTCTCCCCCCACCCCCGGACGCCCGTCCCGGTGTGGAGCGCCGATCGGCTCACCGGGATGGCGCTGGAGGTCTGCGGCGCGTCCCTCGCCCCCGACGCCGACCCGGACGCGCTCGACCTCGCCGTCCAGTGGCTGGGGTGCGGCACCTTCGGCGACGACTTCTTCCCGGCCGTCTTCAACCGCGACCGCGACATGGCGGGCGCGAAGGCGTTCAACGCCCGCGTCCCCCGGTTCATGCCGCTGGACTGCGGTCCCGTCCCCGCCCCGGAGAACCCGTTCGAGGCGGGGCTGGCGGACCTGTGGCCCCGCACCGCCGGGCCCATGGACGACCGGGGCCGCCGCAAGTTCCGCGCGGCCGTCGAGCACATGGTCGAGAGCTGGGTGTGGGAACTGAACAACCACCTCCAGTCGCGCGTCCCCGACCCCGTCGACTACGTCGAGATGCGCCGGCGCACGTTCGGCTCCGAGCTGACGATGAGCCTGGCGCGCATCCGGCGCGCCACCGAGATACCGCCGCACGTCTTCGAGACCCGCACCCTCCGCGAGCTCGAAGCCTCCGCGATGGACGTCGCGTGCCTGCTCAACGACTGCTACTCCTACCAGAAGGAGATCGAGTACGAGGGCGAGCTGAACAACGGCGTCCTCGCCGTCGAGAACTTCTTCGGCTGCGGACGCGACGAGGCGCTGCCCATCGTGGGCGACCTCATCGCCTCCCGCCGCCGCCAGTTCGAGCACCTCGCCGGCGGCGAGCTTCCCGCCCTCTGCGACCGGCTCGACCTGGACGGCGCCGCCCGGGCCGCCGTCTCCTCGTACGTCGGGGAACTGCGCGACTGGATGGCCGGCATCCTCAAGTGGCACCGCGAGACCGACCGCTACGACGAGCGCGAGCCCGTCTTCCGGCTTCCCGAGCCCACCGGCCCGGGAACGTCGGCCTTCCGCCTTTTCGCGCGCGCCGCCCGCTGAGCGGCGCCCCCTCAGGTCGCCGCCCCGGTTCCCCGCCCCGGGGCGGCGGTCTGGGGGACGAAGCGAAATGCTTCGCAGTGTGCGGACATGTGCCCTGCGTCCGGTGAGAACACCGCGACGAGAGGAGAGGGCTTGCCATCCCCATTGCGAGAAACCCACCCGCCCGACGACCGGCGGCGCCGCTTCGAGGACGTCTACGCGGCCAACCGCGCCCGGATCCTCGGATACGCGCTGCGCCGCACGAGCGACCCGCAGGACGCCGCCGACGTCCTGGCGGAGACGTTCCTCACGGCCTGGCGGCGGCTCGACGACGTCCCGCCCGGCGACCAGGCCCGGCTGTGGCTGTACGGGGTGGCCCGGCGCGTCCTGGCCAACCACCACCGCGGCGAGCGCCGCAGGTCCGCGCTGGCCGCCGACCTCGGGGCCCGGCTGCGTGACGGCCTGGCCGTCCAGGACCTGTCCGGCGACGACCTGACCGGTGTGGGCGCCGCGTTCCGCGGCCTGTCCGAATCCGACCGCGAGCTGCTGGCCCTCGTCGGCTGGGAGGGCCTCGACCACGGCGAGATCGCGACCGTCCTGGGCTGCTCCCGCAACGCCGTGCGGATCCGCCTGCACCGCGCCCGCCGCCGGTTCGCCCGCGCCCTGACCCACGCCGGCGCGGACGCCCCCGGCGCCGAGGCGCGCGCCGCGTCGCCCCGCGCCACCTCGGCCCCCGCCACTTCAGCGCCCGCCAGTTCCCTGCACGCCGCGTCCCTGCACGCCGCGGGGCGGCGGATCCCGAACGGAGACACCACATGAAGCGCGACATCGATCCCCTGATCGGAGGGCTCGCCTCCGTCACGGACCGGCAGGCCGCGACGCTGCTGCCCGACGACGCGGCCGCCGCCCTCGCCGACCGCATCACCGCGACCGCGTCCCTCCCGGCGGTGGACGGGCCGCCCGCCCCGCACCGGCGGCGCTCGCCGGTCATGCGCATCGGCCTCCCGCTGGCCGCGGCGGGCGTCGCCTGCGCGGCCGTCACGGCGGTCGTCGCGACCCGCGACGGCGGACCCGGCGGCACCCCGGGCGTCACCACGACGAGCCCGCGCGTCTCGCTCGTCGCCGCGCTGACCTTCACCCGCAAGGGCGGCTACATCGACGTCCGCGTCCGCGACCCGCTGGCCGACCCGAAGCGCTACAAGGAGGAGTTCGCCGCCCACGGCCTCGACGTCACGCTGTCGATGGTCCCGGCGTCCCCGTCCATCGTCGGCACCGTCGTCATGATGGACACCAGCGAGAACACCGGCGAGCGCGACGTCACCACGATCACCGCCAAGGGCGAGTGCGAGACCGGCGGCGGGGGCGACGTCTGCCCGGTCGGCGTCCGGATCCGCACCGGCTACAAGGGCACCGCCGCCATCGCCTTCGGACGGGAGGCCCGTCCGGGCGAGCGGTACGACAGCACCGCCCCCGCAACGGCTCCGGGCGAGGTCATGCACGGCATGACCTACCGCAAGCACCGCGTGGGCGAGGTGCTGGCCGCCCTCCGCAAGCGGCACGTCACGGTGCCGGAGTACCGCGCCATGGATGGCAACGTCGGCAAGGCGCTGAAGCCCGGCCAGGTCCCGCCCACGTGGTACGTCCACGACGCGGTTCCCTGGGCCAAGAACCAGGTGCTCCTTTTCGTGGGCCCCGAGCCCACCGAGCAGGCGAGCAGCCAGCCGCCCTCGGCGCCTCCCGGCGTCCCCTCGCCGAGCCCGACCCCGGCAGGATGAGCGGCGGCGGACCGCCCCGGACCGGGGCGGTCCGCTTCCTCACGGCCCGGTCATCCCCCTCCGCGACGGGACAGCGCCCGGTCGAGGAGGACGGCCGGCACGACGGCCGCCGCCAGGGCGGCGCCGATCCAGGTGACGGACGTCAGGCCCGCGCCGGCGTTCATGGCCGCGCCGGCGAGCGCCGGAACGAGGCTGATCCCGAGCTGGAACGCCGAGACGGTGGTGGCCCCGGCGAGCGTGGGCGCATCCGACGCGATCGCGAACACCCGCCCGTAGATGGCCGGATTCAGCACGAATCCGGCGATCCCGAGCAGCAGGACGAGCGGGACGACGGCCGGCGCGTGCTCGGCCAGGACCGCGAGCAGCACGGAACAGGCGAAGATCCCCAAAGCCCCGGTCAGGAGCGCGTGGGTGGGCCGCCTGTCGGCGATCCGGCCCCCGGCGGACAGGCCGATGAAGGCGCCGACGCCGAACAGCGCGAGGATCGCGGGGACCCACACGCCCGGAACGCCGGTGACGCCGGTCAGCAACGCCGCGAGGTAGTTGAACGAGATCATGTAGGCGGCGGTGCTCAGGATGGTGGCGGCGTAGACGACCCACAGCTGCGGCCGCCTCATCGTGCGCAGCTCCCGCCGCACGCTCGGTTCCGCGTCCGCGCCGGTCGCGGGGATCGCGACGAGGCTCAGGACCGCGCCCGCCGCGGTCAGGACCACCACGCCCCAGAACCCGCCCCGCCACCCGGTGAAGTAGCTGAGCAGCGCGCCCGCCGGACCACCGGCGATCATCGCCAGGCCGAGGCCGCTGACGACCACTCCGGAAGCCCGCGCGGTGCGGTCGGACGTGACGAGACCGATCGCGGTGACCGCCGCGACGGCCCAGTACCCCGCGTAGGCCAGCCCGCACAGGAAGCGCGTGGCCACCAGCACCGCGTAGCTGTCGGCCGCGAGGCCCACCGCCACCGCGACCGCGAAGACGACCTGCGTGGCCACCAGCGTGGTGCGCCGCGGCCAGCGCAACGTCAGGATGGCGAAGGGAGGCCCTCCGATGACCACTCCGATGGCGAACGCCGAGATCAGCGCACCGGCGGAGGACAGGCTGATCCCCAGGTCGTCGGCGATCTCCGGCAGGACCCCGGCCAGCAGGAACTCCGCGCTGCCCATCGCGAACAGGCTGAACGCCAGCAGGTAGACCCCGAGCGGCAGCCTCCCCCCGGAAACCGGCACCCGCTGCGACACGGTTTCGACGCTCACCGAACCCCACCCCCGCCGCGGCACTGGCCGCCCCCGTGGTGGACGGCCTCGCCCAGCACCACCGGACACCGCGCGCCTCGCGCGGCACCGTGCCCGGCCACCTCCGCCCGGCCTGCCTCCAGGTCGCGCTCCTCATCGCTCAACGCGATCACCTCCGCCGCGGACGGTGCCCTCCCCGCCGACCGGACGGCAACCTTTGTTGCCACTTCTGGGACGGTTGCAGTGAAATGGGGGCATGGAGCACCCGCCCGCCATCGCCGACGCGCTCGCCGAGGTCGGCCCGCGCCTCAAGCGGCTGCGCAACGAGCGCAACGTGACCCTGGCCGAGCTCTCCGAGGCCACAGGGATCTCCAAGAGCACGCTGTCGCGCTTGGAGTCCGGCCAGCGCCGTCCCAGCCTGGAGCTGCTGCTGCCCATCTCGCAGGCCCACCAGGTTCCGCTGGACGAGCTGGTGGGCGCCCCCGAGGTCGGCGACCCTCGCGTCCGGCTGACCCCCCGGCGCGTGAACGGCAACACCGTCCTTCCCCTGACGCGCCAGCCCGGCCCGATCCAGTCGTACAAGATGGTTCTCCCAGCCACCCGGCGCGTGCCCGACCTCTGCACCCATGAGGGCTACGAGTGGCTGTACGTGCTGTCAGGACGTCTGCGCCTGGTCCTGGCCGATCACGACCTGCTGCTGGGCCCGGGCGAGGTGGCCGAGTTCGACACCCGCCTGCCGCACTGGTTCGGCACCACCGGCGAAGGCCCGGTCGAGGTGCTGAGCCTCTTCGGCCGCCAGGGAGAACGCATCCACATCCGTGCCAGACCGCGCCCCCGATGAGAAATGCTCCCGCTGGTCAGGAGGACAGCGTTTCGCGGACGGTCATCAGGGCGAAGCCCAGGAGGTTCTCGCCCTGCCAGGAGGCGGGGTGCTCGGCGCGGGGGTCGTCGGCGGCCAGGCCGATGCCCCAGACGCGGTCGAGGGGGCTCGCTTCCACGAGGACGCGGTCGCGGGTGCCGGCAAGATAGTCGCGAAGATCTTTGTTCTGGGCGAACTTGGCCTCGTTGCCCTTTGTGACAATGGTCACACGATTGTCGCGCCACGTCTGCTCGTCGAAGTCGCGGACGCGGCGGCCGAGGTCTTTCGCGCGACGGGGATGGGACGCGGCGATGACGGCGGCCGCCGTTTCCTCGTCGCCGAAGAGGCGGGCCTTTTCCGCCATCATGTAGTGCTCGGCGGTCGCGTACGCGACTCCGCCGACGGTGAAGGGGGACGGCCACCACTGGCTGAGGTAGCCGCGACCTGGGGTCTGGTGGCCCCAGAAGAACAGGAACCTCAGGCGCGTGCCCTGCTCCTGGAGGCGGGTCAGCTCGGCGACGTCCATGACTGAGAGCGTGCCAGGGACGGCCGCCGCGGTCCATCCGGTTTCCGCCGGGAATGGATGATCGATTGGCGTTGTTGAGAGGTTTGCCGCGGCCCTGGGTGGGAACCGCGGTCTAGACCATTTTGCGGACCCGGCATCTCGCCGGGACCATCTATTGATCCGGCCCGGCCTTGAACAGGAGGACTGCGGTAACAATGGACAACGCCCTGGCGAACCCCCGGCGGACCAAGATCGACGCGTGGCCCGAATGGCGGCCCGCGGAACCGGACTCCGAGCGCCCCGCGGAGGCCGATGTGTCCGAGGACGAGCTCGCCGCGCATTGACGGCCCTCCGGCCGATAGATCGGAACCCGCCCGGCCCCCGGGCGGGTTCTTCGCGTCCGGGCCCGAAGTGGGCGCCTGCGCGGGGTCGGGCTGCTTCGTCCAGGGCGGGATCGCCCACAAGGTCTTCCGGGTCCGGTGATGCTCCGCCGGGTGGCTAGAGGACGTCGACCGCCAGGTCGCGGACGGTCTGCTCGTCCACCTCGACGCCGAGGCCGGGGGCGTCGGGGACGAACGCGGTGCCGTCGCGGATCTCGACGGTCGGCCCCGCGTACGGGGACTCCATGAACTGGCGTCCGTTGAGGTCGACCGGGGTGTCGACGCCGAAGGCCGAGAAGAGGTGCAGGGACGCGGCGAGGCCGAGGTCGGAGTCGGTGAGGCCGGAGCCCATGAGCGCGACGCCGCAGTCCTCCGCGAGGGAGCACAGGCGGCGCGACAGGGTCAGCCCGCCGGTGCGCTGGACCTTCGCGATGGCGACGTCGACCGCGTCCAGGCGGACGAAGGTCGCCAGGTCGGACGGGTGGCGGAGGCTCTCGTCGAGCGCGACCGGGATCGGGCAGGCGTCGCGGAGGCGGCGCAGGCCCGCGATGTCGTTGGCCGGGAGGGGCTGCTCGAACGCGGTCACGCCGAGGTCCTCCAGGCGGCGCGCCAGCGCGAGGGCCGAGCGGACGGTGTAGCCCTGGTTCGCGTCCACCCAGAGCGCCGCGCCGTCGCCCGCGTGCAGGCGGACGGCCTCCACGACGTCGGCGTCCTCGGGGCCGAGGCCGACCTTCACCTTGAACGCCCGGTATCCGAGGTCGCGGCCCTCGGCGACGCTGTCGGCGACCTCGGCGGAGGTCCGGCCGGAGACGATCCACCCGAGGTCGATCGTCTCGCGGCGGCGCCGGCCCCACATGACGCCCAGCGGGACTCCGGCGGCGCGGCCGAGGAGGTCGTGGAGGGCGACGTCCACGGCCGACTTGGCGAGGGGCGCGCCGATGCTGAAGCCCCGGTTGATCGCGCGGTCGAAGGCGGTCGTCACGCCGTCGAGATCCCAGGCGGGACGGCCGGTGATCGCGGGCGCGAGGTACCGGTCGATCGTGGTGACGATGGACTCGGCGGTCTCGTACGTCCAGGCGGGGATGGGGGTCGCCTCTCCCCAGCCGTGCGCGCCCTCGGCGCTGACCTTCACGAGGACGCGCAGGCTGGGCCGCCCGGCGACCGCGACCGCGCCGCCGGACACCCCGAACGAGCGCCGGGTGGGCAGCGCGACGCAGAACGTCTCGATTTTCTCGATCTTCATTCACGCCTCCGGGAAGCGGGCGCTCGCGGGTCAGCCGGGCGGCGCGGTGCTGGCGCGCAGCACCACCTCGCCCGCGACGCGCTCGATGCGGCTGCGGCGGGTGGCGGGCTCGCGCAGGGCGAGGCCCATGACGCGCTCCCCCATCGCGTTCAGCGGCAGCGCGACGGTGGTGAGCGCCGGGGTCAGGTCGCGGACGATCGAGATGTCGTCGAATCCGGCGAGCGACATCTCCTCCGGCACTAACACGCCGTTGTCGCGCAGCGCGGCGAGCGCGCCGACCGCCATCACGTCCGTGACGGCGAACACGCAGGTCGGACGGTTCCCGCGGCGGAGCAGCTCGGTCGCCGCCTGGTAGCCGCCGTCGCGCGTGAAGGGGGCCTCGACGATGTGCTCGGGCGCGACCCGGACGCCCGCGTCGGCGAGCGCCTCGGTGAACCCGCCGAGCCGGTCGTGGACGGTCGTCAGGGCGCGGGGGCCGGTCAGCACGCCGAAGCTCCGGTGGCCGAGGTCGAGCAGGGCGCGGGCCAGGGCGGCGGCACCCTCCCGGTTCTGCGGCAGGATGGCGTCGACCTTGAGGCTGCGGTGCCGGCTGAGGACGGCGACGCGGCCGCCGGTGCGCTGGTAGGGGTCGAGCTCGGCGGCCATCGCCCGCTCCCAGTCGCGGTCCTCGAAGCCGGAGCCGATGAGCAGGATCGCGCGGGCGCGCTGGGCGCGCAGCATCGCCACGTACTCGACCTCGCGCGCCGGGTCGCGGAAGGTGCTGGCGAGCATCACCAGCATCCCGTGCTCGGCGGCGGTGCGCATGACGCCGCGGGCTACGGCGGCGAAGTAGGGGTCGCTGACGTCGTGGCAGACCACCCCGACGGACTTGCTGGAGGAGCTGGCGAGCGCCTGGGCGTGCGCGTTCGGGGTGTAGCTCAGCTCGGCCGCCGCGGCCAGGACGCGTTCCCGCAGGTCGGCACGGACCTGTGAGGTGCCGTTCAGGACGCGGGACGCGGTCGCCAGCGAGACGCTCGCCTCCTTCGCGACGTCCTGCAGGGTCACGTACGCCCGGTCGCCGGTGCGCTCCCCTTCGGCCGCTTCCGTCATCACCGCCCCCTCGGCCGGCACGGGCCCTCGCGGCGGGTTCCTGGCGAAGACCCTCTTGACCGCGGCGCGCGCCGCTTCTTACGGTACATCAGAAAGCGCTTTCTGAACGCGCTTTCCAAACCACCCCGTCCGGAGGAACCCATGGTGAGTCAGGGTACGACGGCCGCCCCGCCCTCGGCGGACGCGGCGGGCGTCGTGGAACGCGCCAGGCCCGGCGCGGGCGAACGGATCCGCGACGGCCTGGAACGGTCGTGGCGGCCCGTCGCCCTGCTGGTGGCCTGCTTCGCCGCGTGGTGGGCGATCAGCGCCTTCAAGCTGGTCGAGGCCTACTTCGTCCCCTCGCCCGGCGCGACGCTGCGGCTGATGGGCGACAAGTGGGGCTACATCTGGCACCACACGTGGGTCACCACGTACGAGACCCTGATCGGCTTCGCGCTCGCGGTGCTCATCGGCGTCGCGTCCGCGGTGATCATGGTGTACTCGTCGACGGTCGAGCGCACCCTCTACCCGATCCTGCTGTTCGCGCAGGTCGTTCCGAAGATCGCGATCGCCCCGCTGTTCGTGGTGTGGCTCGGCTTCGGCATCGGTCCCAAGATCGTCGTGGCGGTGCTGATCGCCTTCTTCCCGGTGGTGATCTCGATGGTCGCCGGGCTGAAGGCGGTGGATCCGGAGATGCTGCAGCTGTCGGCCACGATGGGCGCGAGCCCGATGGCCACGTTCTCCAAGATCCGGCTGCCGGCGTCGCTGCCGCACCTGTTCTCCGGCCTGAAGGTCGCGGTCACCCTGGCCGTCACCGGCGCCGTGGTCGGCGAGTTCGTCGGCGCGAACGAGGGGCTCGGCTACGTGATCCTGCAGGCCAACGGCAATCTCGACACCCCGATGCTGTTCGCCGGGCTGCTGGTCATGTCGGCCATCGGCGTGGTGCTGTTCGTCGTCGTCGAGGTGGCGGAGAAGCTGCTGCTGCCGTGGCACGCGAGCCGCCGCGGCGAGGCCGTCACCACGACCTACTGACGGCGCCGCCGGGCGGTGCGCCGACGCGCCCCGCCCACGCGCCCCCCGCCACCCGAACCGCCCGCCCGGAATCCGCCGGACGGGACGTCCCGACAGTCCAACGGCCGAGCACGACCCACCCCACTTACGGAGAGCCGTCCTATGAAACTCCGCACCCTCGCCATCGCCGTCATGGCGCCGGCCCTGGCACTCGCCGGCACCGCCTGCGGCGGTGACTCGGGCGACAGCACGAGCGCCTCGGGCAAGAAGCTGACCAAGGTCACGCTGACCCTGAACTGGTACCCCTACGGCGAGCACGCGCCGTTCTACTACGGCAAGAAGAAGGGCATCTTCGAGAAGCACGGCATCGACCTGGAGATCAAGGCGGGCCAGGGCTCGCAGAAGACCGTCCAGGCCACCGGCGCCGGGCAGACCGACTTCGGCTGGGCCGACACGCCCGCGCTGCTCGCCGCCGTCGACAAGGGCATGCCGGTCAAGAGCATCGGCGTGTTCCTGCAGACGACGCCCGCGTCCGTGCAGTCGTTCACCTCGGCCGGGATCAAGAAGCCCGCCGACCTGAAGGGCAAGAAGATCGCCGGGACGGCCGGGGACGCGCTGGCGCGCACCTTCCCGGTGTTCCTGCAGAAGAACGGGATGAGCGCGAGCGACGTCCCCGTCCAGAACACCGACCCGGCCGGGAAGATGGCCGCGGTGCTGGCCGGCAAGACCGCGGGCCTCATGGGCTTCGCGAACGACCAGGGCCCGACGATGGCCGCCAAGTCCGGCAAGGAGGTCTCGTACCTGCGGTACTCCGACTTCGGGCTGAACTTCTTCTCCAACGGCCTGCTGGCCGGCGAGCGGAAGCTGAAGAGCGACGCCAAGCTCGTCAAGGAGATGGTCGCGGCGACGAGCGAGTCGTGGACGGCCGCGGAGGGCGACCAGGCGGGCGCCGTCGCGAGCATGGCGGGCGCGTCCGAGCAGCTGCCGCCCGAGAAGGTGCTGACCGAGCAGTTCAAGACCACGCTGACGCTGCTGCACACCCCCGCGACGCAGGGCAAGGCGCCCGGCGTCAACTCCGAGGACGACTGGAAGCAGACGATCGCCACCTTCCAGCAGGCCGGGGTCATCGGGAAGGCGCAGGCGCCGTCGGAGTACTGGCAGGCGTCGGCCGCTCCGCAGACGTGACGGGACGAGCGATGAGGATCATGAGCGAGAAATCCACCGCGAAGCCGGAGACGGGACGGAAGACCGGCCGGGAGACGGGCGGGGAGAACGCCGTCAGCCTCGACGAGGTCGCCGTCCGGTTCCGCACCCGCAAGCGCGACGTCACCGCCCTGCGCGAGGTGTCGCTGGAAGTCCCGATGGGCGAGTTCGTCGCGATCGTCGGTCCGTCCGGCTGCGGCAAGTCCACGATGCTGAAGCTGGTCGCGGGGCTGCTGAAGCCCTCGACCGGGGACGTGCGGCTCCGCGGCGACAAGGTCAGGGGACCGCGCCACGACATCGGCTACGTGTTCCAGCGGGCCGCGCTGCTGGAGTGGCGCAGCGCCCGCAAGAACATCCTGCTCCAGGCGGAGATGCGCAAGATGCCGGCCGAGCAGGCGCGCAGGCGGACCGCCGAGCTGATCGAGATGACCGGCCTGAAGGGCTTCGAGGACGCGCTGCCGCACGAGCTGTCGGGCGGCATGCAGCAGCGGGTCGCGCTGTGCCGGGCGCTGCTGCACGAGCCGCGCGTCCTGCTGATGGACGAGCCGTTCGGCGCGCTCGACGCCCTCACCCGCGAGCAGCTCAACATCGAGATGAACCGGATCTGGCGGGAGACGGGCACCACCGTCCTGCTGGTCACGCACTCCATCGCGGAGGCCGCCTACCTGGCCAACCGCGTCGTGGTGATGACCGACAGGCCCGGGTCGATCGCCGAGATCATCGACGTCGACCTGCCCGCGGAGCGCGACTACGCCGCCACGATGGCCCGCCCGGAGTTCGCCCGCGTCACCAACCGCGTCCGGGGGCTTCTCGGCGCGGGCGCCGCGGCGGACTGACCGGGCGCGCACACCGACCGGCGCGCACCGACCGGCACGCCCGAGGGCGCGCCGCACTGGACACACGACAGGCTAGGAAGGAACGGGATGGCACGCAGGTCCATCGGGATCGTCATGAACGGCGTCACCGGCCGGATGGGGTACCGCCAGCATCTTCTGCGCTCGATCCTCGCGATCAGGGAGCAGGGCGGGGTCCGCACGGCCGAGGGCACCGTGCTGTGGCCTGAGCCGGTGCTGGTGGGACGCAGCGAGACCAAGCTGCGCGAACTGGCCGAACGGCACGGGCTGACGGCGTGGACGACCGACCTGGCCGAGGCGCTGGCGCGTCCGGACACCGACGTCTACTTCGACGCCCAGGTCACCTCCGCGCGGGTCGAGGCGATCCGCGCGGCGGTGGCCGCCGGCAAGCACGTCTACACCGAGAAGCCCATCTCCGAGGATCTCGACGAGGCGCTCGCCCTGGCGCGCCTGGCCGACGAGGCCGGCATCAAGCACGGCGTGGTGCAGGACAAGCTGTTCCTGCCGGGGCTGCTCAAGCTCAAGCGGCTGGTGGACGGCGGGTTCTTCGGCCGGATCCTGTCGGTGCGCGGCGAGTTCGGGTACTGGGTGTTCGAGGGCGACTGGCAGGAGGCCCAGCGGCCCAGCTGGAACTACCGCGCCGAGGACGGCGGCGGCATCATCCTCGACATGTTCTGCCACTGGCGGTACGTGCTGGACGGTGTGATCGCGCCGGTGCGGTCGGTGCAGGCGCTGGGCGCGACCCACATCGGCGAGCGGGTGGACGAGCACGGCAAGCCCTACGAGGCCACCGCCGACGACGCCGCCTACGGGATCTTCGAGCTGGAGGGCGGGATCGTCGCCCAGATCAACTCCTCGTGGGCCACCCGGGTGTTCCGCGACGAGCTGGTCGAGTTCCAGGTCGACGGCACGGAGGGGTCGGCCGTCGCCGGGTTGCGGCGCTGCCGCGTCCAGCACCGGTCGATGACGCCGAAGCCGGTGTGGAACCCCGACCTGCCCGCCACCGAGGACTTCCGCTCGCAGTGGCAGGAGATCCCCGACAACACCGAGTTCGACAACGGCTTCAAGGCCCAGTGGGAGATGTTCCTGCGCCACGTCGCCGACGACGGCCCCTTCCCCTGGGACTTCTACGCCGGAGCGCGCGGCGTCCAGCTCGCCGAGCTGGGCCTGCGGGCGTGGCGGGAGGGCCGCCGCCTCGACGTCCCGGAGCTGACCCGATGAGGATCGACCTGCCCGGGGCGCCCGGCTACGCGATGAGCGAGCCGCGCACCTACAAGCCGCCCGCGGGGCCCGCCGCGTCGCGCGTCGCGTACGCGGCCGCGCACGTGGTGGCCGGGGACGCGGCGGCGGGCGACGAGACCCTGGACTGGGACGCGACGCTGGCGTTCCGCCGGCACCTGTGGTCCTACGGGCTGGGCGTCGCCGAGGCGATGGACACCGCCCAGCGCGGCATGGGCCTGGACTGGGCGACGACCCGCGAGCTCATCGTGCGGAGCGGTGAGGAAGCGCTTTCAGCAGGGGGCCGGATCGTCTGCGGGGCGGGCACCGACCAGCTGCCCGCCGGGCCCGCGTCGCTGGAGGAGATCGCCGCCGCCTACGAGGAGCAGCTCGCCGTCATCGAGTCCGTCGGCGCGGTGCCGGTGCTGATGGCGAGCCGGCACCTGGCCGCCGCGGCGAGCGGCCCCGAGGACTACGCCGCCGTGTACGGGCGGCTGCTGGCCCAGGTCAGGCGGCCGGTCGTGCTGCACTGGCTCGGGCCGATGTTCGACCCGGCGCTGGAGGGCTACTGGGGCTCGGCCGACCTGGACGTGGCGTCCGGCGCGCTGCTCGCGCTGATCGGCGAGCACGCGTCCAGGATCGACGGGGTGAAGATCTCGCTGCTGGACGCGGCACGGGAGATCGACCTGCGCCGCCGGCTGCCGGCCGGGGTCCGGCTCTACACCGGGGACGACTTCAACTATCCGGAACTGATCCGGGGCGACTCCGAGGGGCACAGCGACGCGCTGCTCGGCGTCTTCGACCCCATCGCGCCCGCCGCCGCGGCCGCCCTGCACGCGCTGGACGGCGGCGACACCGCGTCCTACGAGGAGATCTTCGGCCCGACGGTGCCGCTGGCCCGGCACCTCTTCGAGACGCCCACCTACTACTACAAGACGGGAGTGGTGTTCCTGGCCTGGCTGACCGGCCACCAGCGGCACTTCCGGATGGTCGGGGGGCTGGAGACCGCGCGTTCGGTGACGCACATGGCCGGCCTCTTCCGGCTGGCCGACGCCGCCGGCCTCTTCCCCGACCCCGACCTCGCGGCGCACCGGATGCGCGCCTGGCTGACCGTCCAGGGAGCCGCGTGATGGGACTCCACGTGATGGGGGGCCGCGTGTGAAGAGGTTCAGCCTCAACCAGTGGACGACCAGGCACTGGCCCCTGGAGGAACTGGCCGCCGGCTGCGCGTCCGCCGGGGTGACGGGTGTCGGGCTGTGGCGCGAGCCCGTCGCCGAGTACGGCCTGGCCCGCACCGGCAAGCTCATGCGCGACCACGGGCTGGCGGTCACGTCCCTGTGCCGGGGCGGCTTCTTCCAGGAGCCGGACGCGCTGGAGAACAACCGCCGCGCCGTCGAGGAGGCGGCCGAGCTGGGCGCGCCGTCCCTGTGCCTGGTCAGCGGCGGCCTTCCGGACGGGTCCCGCGACCTGGACGGGGCGCGCTCGCGCGTCGCCGACGTCCTGGCCGAGCTCGCGCCCTACGCGGGCGAGCACGGCGTCCAGCTCGCGATCGAGCCGCTGCACCCGATGTTCTGCTCGGACCGCTGCGTCGTCTCCACCCTCGGGCAGGCGCTCGACCTCGCGGCGCCCTTCCCGTCCTCCCAGGTGGGCGTCATGGTCGACACCTATCACCTGTGGTGGGACCCGGCGGTGTGGGACGGCATCGCCCGCGCGGGCGCCGAGGGGCGGATCTCGCTGTTCCAGGTCGCCGACTGGGTGACGCCGCTGCCCGAGGGCGTCCTCACCGGGCGCGGCATGCTCGGTGACGGGCGCGTCGAGCTGCGCCGCTTCCGCGAGGCGGTGGACGCCACCGGCTACACCGGCCCGATCGAGGTGGAGATCTTCAACGACGCGCTGTGGGCCATGCCGGGGCCCGAGGCCCTCGCCCTGACCATGGCCCGCTACGAGGAGCACGTCCTCAGGGAAGACGGGGCGTGACGTCCGCTCCGGCGCGCCCGCGCACGTCCGGCCCCGGCGGTGGGCGGACGTGGGGGGCGGCGGCCGGGGCGTGGCTCGGGTTCGGGACGGC